>NZ_JBQHXU010000014.1:0-86763 GCF_052063305.1 Gracilibacillus sp. HCP3S3_G5_2
AACCATGAACGATCAAAGAAAAAATTAGCTGGATTGAGTCCAGTTGAATACCGAACTCAATCCAGCCAATCAGCTTCATAATAAAACTCTAACTTTTAGGGGTAACCACCTTAATGGGTTATTTTTGCAATTTATCAATAAATGCCCAAGCTTCTTCGATATCTTCTCGTGTATAGTTCGATTTTTTCTTGACTTCCTGTATTTTTTTTTCGATCTCAGGCTTCGGCAAGTGATCAAAATAAAGTACGGTTGCCACAAGTTCTAGAAAGCGTGAGCTCTGCTCCTTCATTTCCTGTACAATCGACTCTACTAAAGGAAGATCTGTCTTGGAATGCTCAAGAAATTCCTCTCCCTGCTCGGTTACTTGATAGCGATATTGATAATAATTACTCTTCTTCTCTTTTACCTCTGAGACAAAACCTAGATTGGTAATCTCCTCGATTCGTAAGCTTAACTCCTCTGAATAAGGTCCATAAAAGTAAAAGGTATACTTCTCCTCAAAAGGTAAACCTAATTTTTTCATGATGTAGATGATTTTTTGTAATTTTTTGCGCCCTACTATTCCTTCCGATGCTGCAATTACTTTAACAAGCTTTGCATGATTATCTAGCAATGAAAACACCCCAGTTTCTTTAGCTTTCTTGTTTGTTATTTAATATATTTTTTATTTTTTGTTTCTCCGGTCTATCCTCTGACAACTGTTCAATAAAGTCTTTGGGATAATATAACTTATGATCCGTCCGTCTTTTACCTGAAATTGCCTCCACAATATCTGATTGACGTGATAACTCACGAAGTTCTTTATTTGGCATTAATAAATGAATCGGCAACCTTTCCTCTTCCTCTCCCGGCCGGTAAAAATCATATGGTAAATCGGATGAGGAATCCACTACTAAATAATAATCCGGGTCAAGATCAATATCACGGAATAGTTGATAAAGCTGCATCCACTCATTCATTTGTAAATTCGGATTAAATTCAACATATTTAAATAAACGACGATTCATAAAGCGATATGCTAAATCACTTAAAATAGCGTCATCTTCTTCCGCCCACATTTGGAAATAATATAATACTACTGCTTCATCCAACTTTATGTAATCATCAAGTGACACTTGTTTCTTAAAGAAAGAAACAAATGGGGCTGGTTCTACTTTAAACGTATAGCCCTTATTATATAACGCTTTGACACGGTGGAGAATTTTTGTCAGAATCACTTCAGCGCTGCGGGTAACAGGATGAAAATAGACTTGCCAATACATCTGGTATCGGCTCATAATGTAATCTTCTACCGCATGCATTCCCGAATCCTTAATAACGACTTGATCTTCTACGGGGCGCATCACACGCAATATCCGCTCCATATCAAAGTGACCATAGCTTACACCGGTAAAATAAGCATCACGCTGCAAGTAATCCATCCGATCAGCATCAATCTGACTAGAGATCAGACTAACGACTAATTTATCATGATAGGTCTTATTAATAACATCGGCAACTTTTTGCGGAAATTCAATTCCGACATTTGTTAAAACTTGATTGACTTCCGTATCCCCTAAGATAATCGATCGAGTAAATTCTTCGTGATCTAACTTAAACACTTTTTCAAATGAATGGGAAAAGGGCCCATGTCCTAAATCATGGAGTAATGCAGCACATAAACATAGTAATCGTTCTTCACGATTCCAATTCGGCCTGTCCTCAAAATTGATCAAAATACGACGGACAATTTCATAAACTCCTAGTGAATGGTTAAAACGACTGTGCTCTGCTCCGTGAAAGGTTAAAAAAGATGTGCCTAATTGCTTGATCCGTCTCAGTCGCTGGAATTCTCTTGTGCCGATCAAATCCCATATTACCCGGTCCCTAACATGGACATAGCGATGGACAGGATCCTTGAATACTTTCTCCTCATGTAACTGATCATCTTTATAAGCCATAGCAAATACCTTCCTCTTTTTTCTTACTATTAGTATCATTATCTAATAGTAAATTACCGAAACAACTACTTCTAAACCTTGTTATATCAATACTTTACTACTAATCAGTTTAAAACGCAAACGCAAAATAATGAATACAAATGAATGTTTTTGGGGCAACTTTTGGGGCTAATTTGGGACAAAAATATGTGGGTAGACAATAAGGGATAAACTATAAGCACCTACTTATTCGGTAGGTGCTTATACATCAATCAAACGTTAATTTATATTCAAACGTATCTTCTATTTCTTCAAAGGTATCTTTATAAATTCTATTAAATAAGATTCTTAAATCATTTATATCAGAATCATCCACAATAAAACCAAGAACCAATTCTTTTTTTACGTTACCTAAATATTTATTGTTTTCATCTGATATAAATTCTCTTTTAATACCATCTACTTGTTCTTTTTTATCTGTTACTAAATCCGAAACTCCATCCCAAACAATATCTTGATCACTTGTATTTTCAACATCTAACCTTAATTGAATATAGTCGAGTTCTTCTCGATCACTCATAGGAACGTAATTATCCAGTATATATTTTATATCCTCTGACATAGCAGACATTTTAATTATTTTTGCATTCACAAAATCTATTTCTAAAGGACCTGCAGTTATTTGATCATTTAATTCTTTAATATTTAACAATTCAACTTTATGATCTCCGCGGTCGATTGTCTGACCTATATCGATCAATTCACCTTCTCTTTCAATCTCTTCCTCACTTCTATCATCTTCAGTATCTTTCTCTTCATCCTTCTGTACATCTTCTTCATCAGTTGTTACTTCGACCGCTTGTTCTTGATCATCCGCTTCTAATTCGTTGCTTGCACCATCATTAGAACAAGCAACTACAAAAAACAATAATAAGAAAAATATGTATTTTTTCACACTAACTTCTCCCCTTTCTTCCATTATTCTACAACATTTCCATGAGAAAAAACACCTACTATATTGTAGGTGCTTTGTCATAGGCTCCATGTTTAATCAAATGCATTCTTTTACGTAAATGATGTTTAAGAGGGTGTAAATCTCTGTTGGTTAAGTTCTCCACTTCATCCTCATAGTAAACAAAGGTCTGGCCATTGTCCCTATCCAATATATGTATAGATCTTTGCTGCATCTCTTCCTCATAAACCGTGTTCATCCACCTTCCTATGTCTTTTACACTATAGATTCGACATTAACTGTTAAATTCCTTCCATTTTTTATCCATTGCATAAAATTAATGTTTTGACGTATAATGAGAACAAACGTTCTTATTTCGAGGTGATATTTATGCGCTATATAACCGATGAAGAATTCAAGATATTAAGTCGTTATCTATTTTTAAGTATGGCCATCGAAGTAATTCAAAAAGATAAGGACACTTTACAAAATAACAGTATATTTAAGATCAACGAGCCATATTTAAAATTGTTAGAATCGATTGAGAAAAAAGCTATTGAAGAACGACGAGAATTAAAACAGGAAATGCACATAAAGAATTTAAAGGTGTTGCAAACGAATAGAGATAATCAATTCACGGAGTATACTTTCTACTCTAAACGCAAAGAGGAAAAACGGAACTATTTTAATCCGGCTATAAGGAAAAAGGTGTTGGTGATTTTGGAGGAGTTAATGGAATCAAATAAGTTACAGGTAAAATAATGACAGGTTGTATAATATTGACTATAATTGGGATGAAAAATAAATTTGAAACGAGGGTTACGTTATGGTTGATTATCTATACCATTATACAAATTTAGATACTTTAAGACTAATACTACAAAACAAAACTTTTAGACTATCAAGTTTAAGTAGAATGGATGACTTAGAAGAAGGAGATACAAAAGATTTTCAAAAATTAGGAAGGTTCATATATATTAGTAGTTGGACAAGTAATCCTAACGAATCTTTGCTCCTTTGGAATTATTCTAGAGGAAATGAAGGGGTTAGGATTAGAATGAAACCTAACATTTTTAAAACAGAAAAAATAAATAGAAAAGTTTCGTTACATGGTAAAAGCGGCCATGTTAATAATGAATTTAATATTGGGTTGCTAGATTTAATGCAAAATGAAAATGTTTTGTTTCAACCTACTCAAGCAGAACTATTTAGAGTTACTTACACAGACCTAGATAGATTATTAAGACCAAAAGTTTACACAAAACATAATGATGGTAGTTATACAATTTTAACTCAAGATCTCGGTATTTTTAAAAAAGTTGAGTGGCAAGATCAACAAGAATGGAGATATAGACTGTCCTCAATCCCCCTAAATGCAAATGAAATATTTTTTTTCGAACACTCAGAAGCACCCGAAGAGCTAATTGATAAAATAAGAACAAGAGAAGATCTTGGGTATGTTGATTTACCATTAAAGGATGATGTTTTTGAAGACTTAGAAATACTATGCGGTCCTAAAATGTCGGAATCCGGAAAAATTGAGTTAAAGAAGATTTTAGATAATTATGCTCCGAACACAATTATCAAAAATAGCGGTATTAGAATAAGGCATTAGAAAGAATCCCACCACTTGTTAGTGATGGGTGTTGAGGGGAATGCAGTGTTAGTGTTAGCATTACGGCACTGCTTTTTAGTATGGATAAAATGATAAAAATTATGATGTTTTTGCAGGAATTTTGTAAAGGTGTGTAGAAGTATTATATAAAGTTACAGTATTACACCAAATATATTTTATGGTATGCTATTAATACTTACTATTTAAATACATAATATTATTACTAGCGTCGCAAAGGATGATTTATATGGCTCAAATTGGATATGTTATTATATGTGATGAAGTTTTCGATAACAATAATAGAGGTTTCACAATAAATAACCCTTACGCTCAAATTACACCTATGGTAATTCCAGGTCAATTTTCATTCTCATTATCTTTTTCTATTTTTGAAATTGACCCAACTAAGGAGTATCGTATTATAATTGATTTATCATCTCCACATGAAAAAATATGGGATGCAGATATTAATTTTTCTACAAAGCCTGGAGTAACAAATGCAACCCACACTCTTATTAACATTCCTTTTAAAAATATCCTTTTAAAAGAAGAAGGTATATACAAAGTAAATGTCCGGATATTATGGGATGAAGAAGAAAACTCAAAAGAGCTTAAATTTCCTGTGAAACAATATAAAGGTGATCAAAATGGCAGATGATCATATCATAGTATTAAACAACGATAATATTGAAGTGAACGGAGCCCAAGTGGAACACCCAAGTAAAATACCAGATAAGCTACTCGAACAACTCGATAATAATATGAGGAATCCAAAAGTAGCGAATAAAATGATAACTAATAACAGTTTCATTTTAAAAAATTTAGTAAATACTATGGAAAATAATGATGAACCATTAGACGAAAATGAATTAAAATCATCCTTTGAGGTAGGTGATAATATGGAAAACCAAAATTTCGATACGTTTTTCAAAGAGTTAAAAGATGATATGCGTGAAAGAGAAAGTCGAACCCGAGAAGAAATAAATGCACGCGAAGAACGATTTGAACGCTCTCTTGATAAATACCACCAAGAAAACAAAGAACGTGAAGAGCGTATTCATCAGTTAATTACCGAAATCAAAGATGATACTAAAGATTTTAAAAATGAAATAAAAGAAGATAATAAAGAGTTCAAATCTGATATGAAACAAGAGTTCCAAAACTTAAAGCAGGATTTCCAACAAACACAAGAAATAATTTCAAACCTCGTCAAGCATAATGAGAGTATCGCAAACACTAACAAATGGTCCGGTATTGCAACTATTATAGGAATATCAGCCGTAGTAGTCGCATCAATAGTCGCTTTAATAATCTCTTAATCCTTGGTATGTTCATTTATACCTAACTATAACAAAAAATAAAAATATGATAGACCATAACCACCAATACTTTATTAATAATTAACCTTGGGTTAAGTTGATTGTTTTCACCTCTAAGCAATCTAAGGACCACTTTTGAGGGTGGTCCTTTCTATTTATCTAAAACGTACCAGCATTCAATCTTCTTTGCATTTCCTCTACTACCAGTGACGGCCTACTTAATTTCTTATCATAAACAGTACCTAAATACTGTTGTAACTTTCCAATAGTTTCAGGACCTAGCAAACCATCAACTTTTGCACCTATCTTGCTCTGTAGCGCCTTAATGACTAGACTACCTTTACGACCATTTCCAAAATCAATAGTGGATCCGTAAAAAGCTTCGGTGATGGAATTACGTAATTGGTCACTGATAATACCATCTACAACTGTATCAAGATATTGCTGCAATGCTCTAGTAGTAGCATTACCCCATTTCCCATCTATCTTTAAATTAGCTTTTGGCTTAGAAGATGTACTTTTCTTAGTTGATTCAGACTTAACCTTTTTCTTAGGTGGTTTAATAACTTTACCTTCCACCATGCTTAAAAAGTCATTCCATGAAATACCGTCTTTACCTGCTCTTAATTGTGCCGGACAGTTCTTAGGATACCAGTCATTATGCTGTTTTACATCATTGATAGATAAATTGTGTCTTTTTAATAAATGTCTAACTAATTCCGCGCCATTTTCTAATGTCTTTTTATAATCACCATCAGAATTAATACAAAGTTCAACTGCAATGGAATCTAAGTTACCTGGACCACGACCATCTGTTGCATGCCAACATTGTGCATCATCTTCAAACGACTGGATAACTTGAATATCATCAACTTGGTAATGCCAAGACGCATCACGTGGATTACCCTTTAATTGAATCTTAGCATGAGCGACAGCATTAGCGCCTTTATTAGTATTGCCTGTTTGATGTACCGTAACGGTTTTTTTACCGTTGTTATTGCCATAAGTTACTTTTGCAGCAACATCATCTGGAACAATCCATTTTTTAATGTTTACCATCTTATTTTTCCTCCTTATCATTAAATTCATTGCGAATTTCTTCCGTAATGCTTTGACTATTCTCTTGATCAATAGACTTCAATTTCTCAGCTAGTCCAGCTGGCACTAGGACTCCTACTTCAGCAAGGTTCTCAATTATACTTAGACCTTCATTGGCAATATAAAAAAGCACAGTCGCATAAGTGACTGCACCGTTTAATCCAAGTATTTGATCTACCACGTTAGCCAGAATAATCACTACTAGAATAAGCAACTTTCTAGCGTAGCCGAATAGAGACTTCCTTGACCATAATCGCCCATTCTTTATTGCTTTAAAAACTCCTGTGACAATGTCCAATGCCATCAACAACAATAATAAATGCAAAAACTTAACATCTCCGAAAAGATACATTCGTGCAGCTTCTAAATGTTCCAAGTTAACAGCTCCCATCTTGTCATCTCCTCATTTTTCATAATAAGTAAGACCCCCTCTTTTTATTTTGGGTATAAAAAAGAGAGCGCAATATGCGCCCTCCCATCATTTACTTCTTCCCTTTCTTGTTTCCTTTGGCATATTTCCCTTTGTGGCCATTTTTTTGATTAGCTTGCTTAGTCTTAGATTGACCTTGCTTGCCCATCTGGTATCACCTCTTAACTTTTCCGACATAAATAAAGCACCTCAATTGAGATGCTTACATTCCAGTCAGTTCTTTATACTTCTTATCCATCTTTTTCAATTGACTAACTAGATTGTCTTTATACAAATTCAATTGTTTGGTACTCTCGATAAACTGTTTATTAGATTGAAGAATACTCGGATCTAACTCATTATAATTCCCTTTAATAGGATCATACTTTGCATCTTGATAGAAGTTATATAATAAGTTTTCTATCTTTTTACATTCTTGTATGAATTTTTTAGTATTCTCATAGGTTTCTCCGTTTACAATAGTTGCATTCTCAATAAGTGATTCCATCAGCTTTATTCTGTCATCTAATCGCTGACTATTATTAATAGAGTTAATAATTTCGTTTTCAATAAAAGATATTATTTTACCCATGACCTCAATTTCTTCATCTAGTATCATTTTCCTTCTAGGATATAGATCTTTAAAATCTTTATTATACTGATTATTTAAAGTTGCTTTTACACCTATTAATGTTAATCCACCACTAACTATTCCCCCTAGAATCGCTGATATTAAACCTATCTCATAGCTTTTAAGTGAAACTGGAATTTGTCTAATCGCTATGATTACGCCAGCTATAAGTAATACAAAAACTGCACCTAATAAACAAGCTAAACTGAAATTTTTTAATGAAGTTTTAATAGTAATATTCCCCCTTCTTATCAATATTCGACAAAAAGGGGGGAATTCCTGCATAAAAAATAAGCCTATTCAGCGTTTTCTTCTTCTAGCTTTTCTCTTCCCTTTCTCAACGTTTCATTTTCCCGTTTTAGTTGTTCGTTCTCTGCTGCAAGTATAGCTATTTTACTTTTTGCTATTTTTAAATCATTCGCCCATTCGTTATTCAAAATGTTTAATATTGTGTCAGTATTTTGTTGCATTTTATCGCTCCTTTAATAATTCTATTTCTTCTTTTAATTCTTTAATAATCGGAATTAACAACGTCCATGCTCGATCATTGAAATTCTCAATTTCGCCGTTCTCATAAACACAAAACTCCGATAGTCCTACTTCTTCAAATTCATTGGCAATGAGACCGTAATATCGTTTGAGACCTTCTGTAGATCCACCATTTCGCTCTAATTCCGGCTTGTCATACCAACTTTTTACTTCTAGTTGTAATATCTTTTTGGGATCAATATCAGTTGCTAATTGGATATCATGTTTATACTTCCGCGCAGAAGTTGATCTCGCCAATGTACCATTACTGTTTATTTGCACATTTGCACTTGAACCTGTTGTGTTAGAATAAGCGCCAGGAGCTTGGACATTTCCTAATCCAGTAACGATAAAGTCACTTCTAAATGAACTTCTATTGTTATGTGATCTAACTTGAAAAGCTATTCCATTGGCACGATTAGGATAAACAGTTAAATCACTACCACTCATACTAATCGCATTATTGTCAGGAAAAAGCAAACCACTATCATTATCGTAACCACTAGCATTAGATACCTCTAATCCAGTTTGTATTTTAACTAAATATCGGGCATCTATTAATAAGCTGTTTCCAAATGGGAATATAGATGATCGTTCGCTTCCTCCATACCAATCACCAAAACTAATCGTACCGCCATTACTGATATAAGCACCTGCACCAGCTGAATTGCTGACAATCATACCGAGATGATTGAACTCTACCCCTGTCGACCACGCTTCACGTGAACCATTGGAGCTAATTTGACCAGTCCTCAAAGTGAATTTTCCATCGTTTATATCAAAAATACCATATAAGTTATTGGTTCCATCACCACTACCACCCCAATCATCCCAGTAATCCCCTTCGCTATGAAAGTGATTATCCGAAATGGTGGTGTAATTTCTACTGTTTAACCGAGAATTAAATGTAGAACCATTAATCTCTGCACCCTCAATCGTTCCGTTAAAAGTAGCATCTTGACCAAATACATGGCCATCAAAATTAATTTGATCCGCATCAAATGTGAAGGAATCTGCTTCCTGCGTGAATATGGAGCGTACGTCGTTTTCTTCGACTTTTTGCGATATTAAATTGGCTTGTTGCGATATTTCCGATTCAGCAGTGTCAACACGCCCTTCTAAAGTATTAAACTCTGTTTCGCTCACTTTTGAGGTAATT
This sequence comes from Gracilibacillus sp. HCP3S3_G5_2, assembly GCF_052063305.1. Classification (NCBI taxonomy): domain Bacteria; kingdom Bacillati; phylum Bacillota; class Bacilli; order Caryophanales; family Bacillaceae; genus Gracilibacillus; species Gracilibacillus sp. HCP3S3_G5_2. Next base: position 9,631 of record NZ_JBQHXU010000014.1, read on the forward strand.
TCTCCCTCTAATGCATTAATTGATTGCTCTGCGGATGTCACTCTAGCTGACACATCATCAACAACAATTGCATCCGCTTTTTGTTGGATGATACCACCCATGATGGAAATTTCTCCTTGCACGTCTGCGATAAGTGCGTCTGTGTCTGCAGGAGCTGGTGACCAATCTGTTGCTTTGTCGCCTTTTTCTAATTTAGCTTCTTTGTATCCTACAATACTTCTGCTACTCTCATTTGTTCTAAATCTGACAACCATTAACCTCATCTGCGTTCTATTTTCAGGCATGGTAAAAGTAACGGTAGAATACCCTTCTTCACCGGGACTAATCCAATTCCCAGTAAAATCTGTATCAGTTGACCAACTACCGTCGTCGTCTTGTGTCCGTACACGTAAGCCAACATCCTTAATGTTATTGGCATCCGATTTTAAGTATACCCTTGCTGTATAGACTTGCCCCGGAACACCTTCTACTAATGGGTAAGGACTATAATCTCCCCATGTTGACGTTTGATTATAAACTTCATATTCGTCACTTGTTCCAACTTGCAGGTTTGTAGCACCAATCTCAATATCCGCAATAGCACCTTGTACATAAGTGGCATCAACTTTAAAACTAATCTCGTCCATTGCTTGACGGATACTAGATTCGGCATTAGCTAATCTAGTATTGTTGCCATCCACGTTTAAAGATAAATCGGCTACTTTTTTATCAAGATTATTTACGTTAGTCACAATCGGCTCAACCGTATTGTTGGTGTATGTTATAGCCTCATCTTTCGCTGCACTAGATACTGTATTAGCATAAGATTCTACATCTGTTTTTACTTGATGGTCTTTATTGTCGATAGTTGCTTTTTCATACGTATACTGTCTAAGTTGCTCATGTGCTTGAGCGGCATTAATTTTACTATTGATTTGTTGTTCAAGTTGTTTCCATATGGAATTAACTTCTTCCTCTGTATACTCGATAAAATCACCAAGTCGTATTTGTTTTTCTGATTGATCTTTTATATCTCGATCTTGATAAAAGATACGTGCTTCTAAATAGAGTGCAGGCTCATACCTAGTATCTTTAATTTGAATGGTGTCTCCAAATCGTATTTTCTTATTTTCGAGACCAGGAACATTTTCAAGGTCAGCAATCGTTCCTTCATAGCTAACAATAGCATTAACACGTTTAGCTAATTCTTGTTCACCTAGCTCTATTAACCGTGCTTCAGTTGCATTTTCTTCTGCTTCAAAAGTCGGCTCATATGTTTTAATAATATGCTTGCCATCTCTTCCCCAACGTTGGGTAGCTTCCTCGTCTTCTACAATTACAGATAGACGGTTTCCATCTTCATCAATAGGGCCTAACACCTCTAAGGCTGTCACTATATCCTCTGTGTTTTCCACACGTCTAAGACCTATTAAATCCTTGCCAAATTCAACTCTTCGCCCTCGCCATTCTCCTACCTTTTCAACTAGATCAACATAACGACCTGTAATTTTTCCGCTGTCGTGTTCAATGCGGAATCTTAATTCTAAGTTAAATACAGATGCGACACGTTTTAAATAAGCAAGAGGATTGGTGTGACTCTCGAAAGTGATCGTCCTAACGCCGTCAAAGACCACATTACCAACTTGCCATTCAGTACTTAGCAAAGCTTGATTAACATGTGCTTCAGCTGACAAAGCTTGTGTTCTATGTGGTTGTATCACCCTAGCAGTGCTTAATTCTGCATAACTAGCATAAGCAAATACTTCTTTTTGCCGTTCAATACGATCCTCTTGCACATCTACAATGATAAATTCTAAAAACTCGCCGTCTTCTCCTGGAACAATCATTCGATTATTACCAGTCAAGTGCTCCGAATACGATTGATCGGCAAAAGTAGTGAACTCAAATGTTTCACTGCCATCTTCAAGTGATTTTTTATGGCTATTAGATATAACATTTCTGTATCGTATATGCCCTAACGCTTCATCCGTTTGACCATTTGCAATAAATAATTGGCTCAAATTCTCACCTCCTTATCAACCATATCTTTCTCTATATTTACCAGTTGTTTTTAATGCACCATCTGGCATAGTCACCAATTGATTCTCGCCTTTTTCAAGTGTGAAATAATCAGCACCTAAAATACTAGCTTCATATGGTTCTCCGTTTATTCTGACCTCACCATTGTTTGTATGATCAAAAACGATCTTGTCTCCTGGATAGGCAATGTACGGAATTTCAAAATCACTGGGATTATTAATCTTCCATACTTTTAGATCTTTCACTTTCATATTTGTTGCTGGGTGTTGATCAAAGATACCCATGTGAACTTGGATTTGAGCCACACGCTGTTGAAATAATTCCTGATTATCTTTAAATCTCGCAATACGTCTACCATGATGTGTTCCATCTGGACGAATAATCGCAACATATAACATCCATTCTTTTCCGATTCGTTGAAAGCGCAACATTCCATTGAAGTCATTCCAGTACTCGTATTCTCGTTGCTCATAAATACTTATAAGTTGTCTAGTTGTATCACCATTTCGAATAAATCCAGATGGCCGATTACGCTTCAAGTTTTCCCATGCATCTGTCATTTTCATATTGGCTATTTCATTGTTATTTACATCAAGTAAAGCAATTTCAACACGACCAACACCTTCAGCACTGTTCATATTCTCCACCAATACATCTACTTTAAAATCTTGTAATGTATCAGATAGACTTGTCTTTAATGCCGGGCCATACCATTTTGCTTGTCCTTGAGTACCAAAATTAGATACGACAAAAGCACTGCCATCTGAAGACATGCTTCCAGATACAATGCCGTTATCTACTTGAGTTCCTTCGGTCCATCCAGTTGTAGAACTCATGCCATCATCTTTTATTTTTTCTTCTCTCTCAAAAGCAACAGAATCGGCATCTACTGGTTGACCAATCATGTTGTATTCACCTAGTTGATTCTGTATCATCACAAACGTAATAGGAGCTTGCACTTCAAATTCAAATATCGGCTCTGCTTCAGCTGATCCTTCATTTTTTACATTAAAATAATCACCTGTAGCATTAAATGTTTTTTCAGGTCCGTAACTATATGGATCCGGACATAAAAAAGTCAGCGTTCCTCTACGCTGATCCACAAACTTGCTGAAATCTTCTATTGTACCTTCTAGCTTGGCAAAATAAGTTCGGTCTGGTTCATCATCAAATTGTAATTCTACTACTTCACCGGTTAATAGCCATTCAGTTAACTCATCTTTTTTAGCCAATGCATCTGCATCATCTTTTACAACAAAGCCTACTGGTTGTGTAATATAAAGTACATCAATCGTTTCGTCTTTATAATATGCGCCTGGCATTCCTGGTGCATAGACTAAGTTATTACGTCTTGGTGCAAAGGGGGCTTTTTGTCTACCTTCTAAAAGATAAAGCCAAGATTTTTTCTGACCATTAAAAGTTAAGGATTTCAAGCAGATCCACCCCCAAATAACTCTTTTATTTTCTGATCTCGTTCCTGGAACTCAGTCACACTTTTATAGGTGTGTCTTCCAATTTCTCGGCCATCCATTTGATTAATTACCGTTGTATAAATCACAGCTTCACCTTGTACTTGTTGTGGTTGACTAAGTCTAGATGCTATTCTATCCGCTTCACCACTAGGACTAATACCACCAGCATAAGCAGGTATATTGTTCAATGAGTTTAGGATTTTCTTAGATTCTTCATGTGTAAATATTTGAGTTCCACGGGGAAGGTTTGCTAAACCAAAATCATATAATCCCCAATTATCACCATATCTAGCTAACTCGAAGCCTTTTTCACCAATCCAAGTCAGACCACCCTCAAAATGATCAGTACCGTTGTAGTGGTTTGGGTATTGCTTATGCTGCAAATTCGGTTCTCGCGCACTAGGAGCCGGCATAGTGATTTTCTTAGTAAATATGTTACTTACTTTATTCCAAGCTTTCCGAGCATCATTTATTAGTGATGCAGTATCACCCAAATTAGGTGAAGGCATAGTAATTGCTTTTTTAAATACTTCTTTCACATTCTCATATACTTCTTTACCTTTAGTGTATATTTTTGCGAATTCAACTCCCGAATCATATGCTAATCGTTCCCACCTGCTAAGAACTTTACCTGTAGTTATGTCTATTTGCTCTAACAGTTTAGGATTTTGTTCTTTCGCTGTATCAATTACACTTTGATGCATAGCTTCTGCGTTTTTTATTGTTTCGTCTTTTTGGCGTTCGGCTTCTTTGATTAACTCGTCAACCATTTTCCTTCGTTCTGGCGGTAGGTTTTCTTTCGCTTTTTCTAAAATTAGTTTTTCTGAATAGTATTGTTCTTCAGCTTCAGCAATAACAGCATCTTTAGTATCGATAGAATTCTTGATAGTGTCTGCCATTTGCCTCTTTCCAATATCATCTGCTTGATCTTTCATTCTTTCCAAGATGATTCGCTGTTCTTCTTCATTTTCACTTAAAATTTCTATAGCATCGTTTTTTCTTTCATTAAGCAGTCGCTGTAGCTCCTCATTTGCCTCTTTGTTTATTTTCCCGTTTTCATCTTTTTCTGTCTGAACAATTTCTATCATTCTAGCTGTTCTTTCTTCCTCTACTTTAATTCGCTCATCATAACTGTTGATAATATCATTTAATAAATTGGCATTACTCTCTGCACTCAGTGTTTCGGATTCTGCAAATAAATTCTCAAGTGTTGCTATTCCTTCTTGTTTGTGTTTTTCTAGACCTTCTACAATCTGATCTCCCATTTGTTCGAAGTTTCCAGTCAATGACTCAGCCATCTCTTCCGTGATCTCTTTACCGCCCCAAACTAATTCATTCAATTGCCCAGTAGCTTGATCATTCAATTCCATAAATCCACCAACAGCTTTTTGAGTAGATTCTGAAACTGAATCACCAAAGAGATCAATCTCTGGAATCACATCTTTCTTCATATGATTGTGAAGAGCAATTCCACCTGCAGTTAATCCTGCAATAGCTAAGGTAGCTAACGCAACAGGGCCACCGCTTGCGCCTAGCAAACCTAAACCGCCTGCAAGTGTAGCTTTACCTGCCACACCGCCTGTAGCACCACCCCCACCAGATCTACCAATAACACCAGCTAACCGACCTAATACAGTAACTGTTCCACCTGCAGTTTTAGTGATTCCACCTAACATTAAAGAGACGGGACCTATAGCAGCCGCAAAAGCACCCATCTTAATGATGTTATCCTGTGTAGATTTATCGAGACTTCCAAACCAATCCACTAGTTCTGTTACCTTTTCTACACCTCTTGTAAATACAGGTAGTACGTGTTCTGAGAACTGGATGGATAGCTCACCAAATGACGATTTTAAACGTTCAATATTACCTTGTGCATTATCTTGCATAGTTTTGGCCATGTTATCTAAAGCACCATCTGCATCAGATACACTATCTTTTAACTCGCCGTATTCATCATCAAGACCAGCAAGTAACCCCTGGAATGATTTCAAATGTTCTTTACCAGCAATCATAGATATATATTGTGCCTTTTGCTCGTCTGTCATATCTTTGGTTCGATCTTTTACAAGACGTAAAGTTTCTTCTAAACCAATAAACTGACCGTCTGCATCAAATGCACTTATCTCTAACTCTTCTAATGCTGCTCCAGCTTGTCCAGCACCACTTGTTAAATTAACCATGATAGCATTTAATGCTCGGCCCGCTTCGCTACCTTTTAAACCTCTGTTGGCTAATAGACCTAAAAGTGCTGTGGATTCGTCAAGTGGTACATTAAACTGTGCTAAGTTACCTCCTGCAGTAACATAGGCTTGCATAAGCTGATCAATGGAAGTGTTAGAACTTCTCGACGCTTCAGCAACATTATCTAAATATTGTGGTAAGTCTTTCACTTCAATCTGCAATGCTGACATAGAGTCTGTAACTAAGTCAGACGCACGAGCAAGATCGATATTACCTGCTTCAGATAATCGAAGGACAGGCTCTAATCCTTCCATCATCTGAGTTGTATCCCAACCTGCCAAAGCCATATAACCTAGCGCATCTGCTGCTTCACTTGAGCTTTTAGATGTGGTAGCTCCTAATTCTCTTGCTCTACCTTCTAATTTTTCAAGATCTGATCCAGTTGCACCACTAATTGCCTGAACGTTAGACATGGAAGATTCAAATTCCATACCAGTCCTAAGCATGGCACCACCCAAACCTAAAATAGGCGCAGTAACTCTCATGCTCATATTTCTTCCGAAGGTAGTCATTTTTTCTCCGGTAGAAGTTAGCTTTTCGCCGGCATTGGTCATGTTCTGTTCAAGTTGTAGCCAAGGGTTAGTTTGGCGATTTAGCTCTTCATTAATCCCCTTTAAAGCATTCTCGGTTTTGTTCATTTCTGCAGTTGCTTTTTGATAGGCAGTCATAGCCTTTTGTGTTTCTTTCGAGTTTTCACCAGTAGCTTTTCTGCTATCTTCATATCGACGTCTTAATTCATTAACCTTTGCTTGTTGCAATTGCAATGTTCTGCTTAGTACATCTGATTTTTTTCTTAGTTCATCTACACCACGTGCAAAACCAGTACCACTAGAGGTGACCGCTTTTTGCTCTTGTTGCAGACTTTTTAACTGACGGTTAACACCTGCCATAGATTGCGTAAATTGTGCTGAGTCTAAACTTATGGTAGTTCTTAATGCACCTACATTTGCCAACGCGATCACCTCCCTAGATTAAATTAATTTGATCGATGTATACTTTCTCTTCTTTGGAGACTTCTTCTTTAAATAAATCCAAATAAAAATGGATGTCCATCTCGTCGATCTGACTGAGTGTCCATCCATTTTTTAAAAGCTGTCTATACAAAGGTTTTATGATATTGTTTTTCGTTTCTATTGCTTTTTCTCTTACGGAAGCACGCACCTCTTCAGGTGTCATTACTTCCCCTCTTCGTTTCCCTCTTCATTTTCCTTGCTTTCTTTTTCTAGTTCCTCCGGTGTTTTTCCAGTTCGAACTCGGACAAATACATCAGTTATAGTCGAAATAACTTGATGTGACGGAATACCTTCGTAAAATTCATTAATGTCAAATTGATTACCGTAAACATCACAAACAAACCCAACAAGTTTGTCCATTTCTTCTATACTGATATCTGAATAATCAATCGTTTCATCAAATTCATTAACCTTGCGAAAGTGTAGACCTGAGACAAAACCAATATCGTATATTTTTTCTTTTTCATTAATATAAAGTGTTAATTGCATTAAAATTCTCCCCCGCTTTGAATATCATCTCCACCTTCATCAACACTTTCTTCATAGACTTCTTTAAACCAATTATCGATAATTGACTGATCTACGTCACTATCATCCTCATCCACTTGTGCGCCAATCTTATTATCAGACTGTCGTCTTAAAAAACGACCTTCAGCTGTAGGAGTTTGAAATGCAGGTGTTTCTTGTTTTGTTTCATAGTTCAAAGCAGGTGGAGTAAATTTCCCTTTATACAAGACTGTATACCGATAAGCGCCATTAGCTTTTTCAGATCGAAACATGATAGCTAAATATGGCGGTCTATCATCCTCACTATCAATTAACACTCCATCAGAATTAATTTTTTTGCCAAAAATATCTGCTTGAACTTCCTTGGATAAGTCATCAGTCTGTACAGATAATGTTGTTACTCCTCTTGCTTCGGCTGTTTCAGCGACACCATCGTCAGCACGCAGCTCTGCATTATTATAAGTAGGTTGCACATTCGCAGTCATAGCCTTACCCATACGTTTTGGTGTTTTGTAAGTAGTGCTTCCTTCAACATCTTCTTCGATCAATGCATAGTAAATATCCCTTAAACCTACAGTTGCCATCTATTGTTCCTCCTCTATTTTGTAAAATCTCAGCACATAATGAAAAAGCTTAGTATCTTCTTCATATAACTCATGCTCAAAATTTTTCTTAAATCCAACTTCCCTCATCAACTGTTTTGCTTGGCTTGCATAACTTTTTGGATTACCAGGTGTGAAAATATCCACTTGAATGTAAATCGTGTTATATAATTCGCCATCATCTGCTTGAAAATCAACTTGTGGCAAATAAAAAAAGCGAATGTATTCTGATTCGCTTCCGTTGTACACCTGATATGCAACTGGTAATCCTGTTTGTTCTAACGTGTCTATTATCAATTTGTTCATGCTAGTAACCCCAAACTTTGACGTAAACTGTTAGCCATTGCTTGTTCTATTTGTAGTTGTTTTTGCATAAAAGCTGGTCCCATAAACGGAATAGCTTGCATTTTAGAAGTACCAAATTCAATCATGTAACCATAATAAGCTCGCCCTTGATTATCTACATAAATTTCAATCTCTCCATTTTCCACATCAGAGATTTCAATGTGATCTTTTAAGTTTCCAGTACGGACACGAACTAATGACTGAGCACCTTCTTGCATAACTTTAGCGCCTGCTTCTAATGCTTTTTCTTTGTCTTTTTCTACGTTATGTTCCATTTGTTGCATTTGGGTGGCTAACTCCTCTAATCCTTGAAACGTTACTTCCAATCAAGTCACCGCCTTCAATACAACAAGCATTTCTTTTCTTAATCCATCTACATCCTCGATAGATTCAATTTCATGCTTTTGATTTCGCCAATAAACAATTAATTTTTTAGGTCTTACTTCATCTAGTAGCTTCTTTTGGTAACGTATGGTGAACTCTCTGTTGTGCTCCATTTGAGATTGTGCTGCAAGAAAACGTGTTGTACCTTTCAATGTTTTCAGACTTCCCCAAGCTTTTGTGTATATTTTTCCATCAGGAATAGGATAGCCGTCATCATCAACAGCATCCATTTCTTTAAAGATTAGTCGGTGTCTTTGCTCTCCTGCGTTCACTCTTCATCACCTGCCGGTAGTTCTCTTGCTTTTAATTGCAAGATGATTCGTTCTAAGCTGTATTGCAAGTTTGTTGTAATCGTACCGACAACTTGAGGTCTACGTTCCTCGTAAAGATTGGCCACCAATAACTTGATGGCCATTCCATACCTTTTGGTTGTTTGATCTTTAATCCCAGAGTCTTCTAGATCTTCAACAGCAACTTCTATGAGTTCTTCGAGAAAAACCTTTTCTTCCAGTTCTTCCTCAACAATATCCTCAATACGAAGATATCTTGCTACTTCTTCAACAGTTGGCAATGACATAGTACATTACCTCCTATTCGTTATCCGGTTCCTCAGGTGGATCTTCTGGTTCCGGATCCGGTTCTGGTTCTGAATCTGTTGTAACAGACAATGCATCACTTAAAGGAGATTCCACCCCATTACTACCAATAGCTTTAACTTGATATTCATACGTTGTCTCTGCAGTTAATCCACTATCAGTTAAAGATGTCCCTTTTCTAGTTCCAATTGAGTTACCGTTACGATATATTTCATATTCTTCGATTCCCTCATTATAGCTTACTGCATCCCAGGTCAATGTAAGGCTTGTGTCTGTAATATTGGATGCAGTCAAGCCTGAGGGTGCATTAGGGAGTAGGAACTTCAACCTCAGCAATACGGAATGCAGATGCAAGTTTGATTTGGTGATCGAACCAAGCTGTTACAACAAATTGCTCGATACCAGTTTTAACATCTTTATCGCGTTCATATTGCGTAGTAGCAATATCGTAATTGTAATGAGAGTACTTGAAATCACCGACAATAGGTTTTTCTGCTGCATCTACAAAGACAACTGGATAACCAAGAACTTGCTCTGGTTGTGCACCATAAAGTGTAGTGCTATCGTTAGCTAGCTCCTTAATGATTTTTGTATAATCTGTTTTTCGCATAACGATTGTTGCATTGTCTCGATAATCTTCGTGTAAGTCATCAAGTGCATTCGTGATAGCATCAAACAAATCAGTACCGCTTACTGCTTTGATTCCTACTTCTTCAGAGTAGAATGACATGTGCTCTTCACCAGTCTTAGGTGTTGTAGCAAATGCAACTTTTTTCTCTTTAGCAGCCACACCAGATTGCAAAGCATTTTCCACTGTAGAAACAATATTAGCATTTGTTCCAAGTAATACCGTTTCAGAAACTCCTGCATATACTTTAAATTTATTTCGACCAAACGAAACTGTATCGCCTTTCGCTTTTAATTCTTTGGCTGTTTCTTTATCTGCAATAAAATCATCATCATCAAGAGTGAAACTAATTTTAGGAATTTCTAGGTTTGTAATCTGAGTAAATGCAGAAAGTCCACGTAATGGGTTTTTCACAAGTGGCTCAGTGATGATATCGTTTGATACTGTTTTAGGTAGGAATTTACCTCCACCAGTATCAGTGTCATCACCTAACGCTTGAAATACTTCTTTATCAACAGGTTTGTTAGCCATTACAGCTTTAATCATTTCTGCTTTTGCATCAACAATCTTTTGTTCTGGATCTTCAGCTAGAACATTTTTCTTTCTTTGAAATGCTTGTTGTTGTTCTTCTTCTAACTTGTCATGTTGCTGCTTGATCACATCAAAACGCATTTTTAAATCATCACGTGATTTTTGTAATACTTGGATATCCTCTGTTGTTTTTGTCGTATCAATCGCTGCTTGAGCAAGCTCGTTTTCCGTTTTAGCTAGTTGTTGTCCAACAGTAGCCATATTTTGCTTCAACTCAAAAAGTGTTTTGTCACTAAAAAATTGAATGTTTAATCTTAATTGTTTTTTGTTTTTCATGTTAAATTCCTCCTAAAATATCGTTTATTAATGCTGAATTTTGCTTAGATTGTTCAGCGATTTTTCTTCTTTGTGCCATCTCTTCTTCAGAGATACCTGGCTCTTGCTTATCTATTTTCTTTTGAAGAACTTTTGGCACATTTTTATATTGCTTGAATAGATCTTCGCTTACGGATGCAACAGCCTGATTTTCTTCTAGAACTACATCGGCTAAACCGTATTGTTGAGCTTCGTCTGCAGATAACCATGTTTCGTTATCTAACATTTGCTTTAGGTCGTCTTCATTTAACTTCTCACCTGCCTTTTGAAGATAACTCTGAACAGCTGATTCTCCAATTCGATCTAAATCATCAGCTTGCTTTCTTAATTCTGCTGCATTACCCATAGCAACTGTCCAAGGGTTGTGAATCATAAGCATAGAGTTTTTATACATGTGAATAGTGTCACCGGCCATTGCGATCACGCTAGCAATGGATGCTGCTAAAGCATCTACGTACACATTCACTGTCGCTGGATGACGTTTTAACATGTTGTGAATTGCTATACCTTCAAAAACAGAGCCTCCAGGAGAGTTGATATATAGATTTATAGTAGATACATCTCCTAAAGCATCTAGATCTTCTTTAAAGCTAGTGGCGTTATGATCTTCAGGGAATTCATCCCATGTAAACCTAACAATGTCACCATAAATAAAAATATCTCCTGATCCATCAGCAGACATCTTCATTTCCCAGAATTTTTTCTTTTTTGCTCCCAATTTTGTTCTCACCACCTTTCAAAGCATAATAAAAACACGCCATTGACGTGTTATTCCTCATTTTTATTGTTTTGTGATGATTTTCTTTCTGACGGGTCTAAATCAATCGGATAAAGATCACCACTTACCCAGAGCTTAGAAGCATTCCCACCTTCTGGTGGTAAGTCCTCATATTGCCTAACTTCATCTTGTTTCATCCAACCACTCCGGATTGCCTTTGTATAATAATCCGCTTGTGTTTGTGTGTCTGCTCTCAATAATGCTTTCGTATTAAATTTAAAATAAAAACCAGACGTTCTTTCGTCTGGGGTAAGTAACTTTCTATTAAATTCTTGTTCATACTGCCTAACGATTGGCATTAATGTGAGATCCACAAACATTCGCATTAACTGTTCATTACTGGAATAGCTTTGACCTTCTGTATCATTTAACATAGTGACTGGCATATTAAAAACATTCGCTACCCTCGAACGTGTAATTCGTTCAGATGCAAAGGTATCAGCAGCTACGTATTTTCTTTCCAATTCCTTAATCTCTACACCTTGCTCTTGAAATAAAATACCACCGTTATCCTTATAAAATCGCTTGAAATCGTCAATCACTCGTTGTCTTTTATCTTCATCTAAGTTTCCTGCATATTTCAAAATAAAAGAATTAGGCGCTGATTGCATTTCCTTCAAGCTGAACTCTCGAACTGCCTTATCAAAGTCATTGGCATTCTGCAAAACTTTAATAGGATTGATACCTTTCAAGCTACTGGAGCCAACAATGTGTTTAACATGCAACATCTCCATATTGTGAACGTAATATCGGTTTCCATCTTCGCCTAATACTTGGTACCATAATTCTTTTGTGTTATTTTCGGTAACTGGTTCCACATAATCAGGATTAATTAAAGTTAATCTTGACGGCTGTAACCTGATATCACGCTCGATAAGAGCATAACCATTTCCCTTTTCATCTCTAGCGGTTTCTAAATTACGGATGAATTCAAAACCAGTCATGTTAGGATTTGGGTTGTTAATTAGCACATCAGAGGCACTGTTTTGCTTTATTTCATAGTTTTGATACAGCTTTAATGGCAATGTGGCCATACTATTGGATAGTCTCGTTACGGCACTGAAAATTGTTTCATTGGTTGCTAAGGTGGAATTATCAATACCCCAAAATGTCCTACCTGCCCAGGAAGAAAAATCATAGGTTACCCCTTTCCATGCCATATAGGCACCAAAGGCAGCGTTTTTTACTCGTTGAAATATTTTCAATGTTTCACCACCTTTCAAGGAATTTAGGTTCGTAATGTGACATTACTTATCCAAAGATCGGTATTGCGTGTCAAACTCTGCCTTAGTCATACCAGTTATCTCTAGGTATGCTAAGTCTAATGTTACTGTGTCTGAGTACAAGGTAACTCCATTAAATTTAGCAGCAGCCAACTTCCCTTTTTCTCGATAACTTAATAATTCATTAACAACATGATCTATGGTGCTTCCTGGTAAAAACTCTAATTCGCCATACTTTTTATCCATCTCTACGCCTCCGCTACCGCGCTTTTCCTCTACTTCATCAAATCAGCCATACTAACAACACCAATATCTCCATCACCAGTAGGCACAACTAACATTTCCATTACTCTAGTGTGAGCATTTAGTAAGGCTGCGAATCCATCAATTTTACGATACTTTCCTGCTTTTGTAGGCAATCTATTTTTATTCCTATCTTTGACTAGTTCTACATTGTTGATATACCAACGTAATAGTGGGTTTTCGTTGAAGATAACCTTTCCATCTAAAAACATTTCTTTTAAATCATCCAACGCTGGACCAAGTGTAACGAAACCTTGTCTCACTTTTTCTGTTACATATCCTTTGTCTTCCAACGATTTATTTAATCTAAATGCTTTGGCAGGATCATAGGTTATTAAGTCAATATTGTATTTTTTCGTTTGGTCCTCAAACCATTCCTCAACTAGGTCCTTATTGATGTAATCTTCATCAACGATAGTAAGATAACCTTGTTTTTCCCACTCTCGATAAGGTATTTTCTCATTATCATCAATAACCTTTTTGAGGGGAAGCCAGGAGTGAGACAATACAAATATTTCACCAGTTTCTAACGGAAATTCTAAACAAGCACTCGTAAAGTCTTCTGAATCAGATAAATCATAACCTCCAACAGCAATAGCACCTTCAAGAGCTTTAATATCATGATGTTTGTTATTCTTCTGCAGTGTCTTGAAATCAATAAATGGAACCTTACTGCCGTTAGCAAAAATATTAAACTGCTTGGTGATAAAATCTGCTCTTTCTTCTGGATTCCGCTTATCCTTATCCCAATCATCAATGAGTACATCTAAATCTAGTGACACACCCATGTTGGGATTAGCTTTAATCCACGTTTCGGGTTGTTCAAATTCTTTTTCGTCATCCAACTCAGCTAGATAATAGAAAGTACGCTCATCTCGAATAGCACCTTCTAAGACTTGAGCACCATCGCCGTAATATTTAACCAGTGGACCATCTAATTGATAGCCAGCTGTTGTAATATATAAAATTAACGGTTGCTTACGAGATCCACGCGACTTTTTAATAACATTAATTAATTTATAGTCTTTAAATTCGTGAATTTCATCAAATATACCAAGATGAGTGTTTAAACCATCTAACTTTTCACTGTCAGAAGCCCTCGGTTCAATTTTAGATATGGTTTTATCATAATAAATCGCATCTCGAGTTGGTCTAAACTGTCTTCTCAGCTTCGGTGATTTTTTTACCATTGCTTTCGCTTCATCGAAGATAATGCTTGCTTGTTGTTTGGTATTGGCCAATAAAAATACATCCGCTCCATTTTCCCCATCTTTACTAAAAGAATAGAGCGATAAGCCACTAATCAATGTCGATTTACCATTTTTACGACCAATAAAAATAAGACCCTCACGAAAGCGCCTTATACCTGTGTCTTTATGAATCCAACCGTATAATGAACCAATAACAAAGTGCTGCCATGGTTGAGCAACTAATTTATCAAAGTCACCTTTAGATGGTTTACAAAACTTTTCTATAAACCGAATTGGGCGGTGACCTTCTTCCTCAACAAAAATCCAAGGAAATTCCTCTGTTCCTTGTCTTTTTAAATCATTCAGGTGTCTTTTTGCTGCTAAAATGTTATTTTTACTTGCTACAATCTTTCCTTTAACAACTTGTTTAGCGTACCAGGTTGTTAATAACTTGTCGGATGGTTTTTCACGAATATTGCCCTTTTTTACCTGGTCTTTTTTCCATGTAGTAAAACTAAAACTTTGCTTTGCTTTTTTTATATTAGAATCTGTCGAAGTCGTCGTCATCTTCTCCATTCACTACTTTCTTTCGTTGTGTAGGAGTAAGACCAAGTGATTTCAACAAGTTATTAAGTGTTTGAACGGTTTTCGTTAATTCGATAGCGAGAGGATTTTTCACAAGATTTGTGGCACCAGCTTTATTGGTATGCTCCATTAACAAATCGGATTTCTTCAATTCTGATTTCATTTTTCTATAAAATTGATGTGTTTCAACATATAATTTTATCAGTTCTTCATCTGATTCTTGATAATTATCACCTAAGTACTCCCTCAGTAATTTCGCAGTTGGAACAGCCATTTTGTAAATCCTCCTCTCATCATTTTTGACGTTACCCCCCTTTCATGAAAAATTATCCGTGGTGTACGCGAAGGGGCGAGTCGCTCTGGGCAAATGTTCGTTCGTACTTTTAATGGTAGGGGGGTACCTTACCAAGTCTGTTCTGGATTTTGATTCACTTCAAAAACTTTAATTTTATTTGAATTCTTTTTCTCTTTCTTTTGCCCAAAACCTTTCTCTGGATGAAGTTGGTTATGACAATCAAAGCAAACACTTTGAAGGTTATCATCTACCAGCGCTAGACTAGGATCATCCTTAAGATGTACAATGTGATGAACCGTATCAGCTGGAATAGGATCATCACGGTCTAGACATACCTGACAAAGATACTCATCCCTTTCTAGGATAGTACTTCTCTTTTGTTGCCAGGTATAACTTTTATAAAAGGCATCCCTCATTTTTTTCGTTAAGATGGTAGTACTTGTCCAAGCAAACGGATTAACCTTCACCTTTTTCCACTTCCATTTTCAGCGTATCAGCCATGAACCTCACCTTACCCCTTAACTTGTTAAGTTTATTTCTCTGCTTAATTTTTAGGGGTGCCTTTTTCTGCAGGGCTTTAATTTCAGCGGTCACTTTTCTAATAGCGTCATTCTCATAATGGGTAGTATACTTTTCTTTGCACCTAGGACACTCAATAAAATGACGGATGATATCATTCTTCACTTGTTCCTGTTTGATATTTTTAATTTGATTGACTTTGAATGTGTTATTACATTTATCACATTGGAGTTTCATGATGGATCACCTCACGTTAACCTTTCTATCTCGATACCAGTTAAGTTTGGTTCACCATTATCATTTATTTCATAATGATCAACATTGACTTCTAACTTACCAGGATGATCTGTCCTAGTTTTCCAGTCAAAATGAACTCGTACTTTATTTGTTATCTCTTTCCCTTCATGAAAGACTCTAGGAACACTTTCTTCATCATCTAATTCAATGACTAACAGTTGATTTTCTCTCTGTTGCCCTTCTAATTCTTTTAAGGCAGCAGTAGCTTTCTTCGCTTCACGTTGTATTGCTTTCAATCCTTTTAGTGCATCTTGGCAATCAATATCTATTGTGATGGTTCCTGCGTTTATGTTTTTAGGGTCGTCATAATGTTTATTGTTTTCTTCGCTCTTACAAGTATCACAAAGCTTTCTAAAGGATGGCTTGTCGCTCGATTTTTTATATGTTTTACCACATCTAATACACTCATTATCTACGCACGACTTATTGTCTGCCATGATCTACACGCTCCTTTTCTGCATAATAAAAAGACACCTCATTTGAGATGTCTTTTAAAATACTCGAGTTATATTTATTTAGCTCTATTTTTCATCTTTGGATTATAAACTTTATTTGAACCAGATTCTTTATCGTTATTGAAGAAAATCATAAAGGAAACTAATACGAATATTATGTTCATTGCTACAAACATAATTCCTAAACCTGCCCAAAATCCGTTGATTACTCCCAGTACCTCAACTTTTACGCTACCATTTTCTATGAGTACTTGGTATATAATTGTTAATACTACTGTTAAGAAACCTGTAATTAGAGTTGTCACAACTAAAACAACAAATTCAATCTTATCCTCTTTTTCACCCATTATCTCTTTTACTACCTTACTATTAAAAATAGAGGCTATAACACTTAAACAAGCACCGTAAAACCCTAGACTTATACTCGAAAATAATAAAACTCCTTCTAGAGCTTTTTCAAACCCTTTAAAATTGTAAAATGATGTAAAAAAATAAGTTAACATACCTATTATAATTGATACAATTAAAGCACTGATGATAAAAATATACGAAATTCTGAAATTCATATATTATCCCATCCTTAAAACTTTATTTTTAAAACCCCCATCTTCCTGATCAAACTTGTATACCATTCTTTCAAAGACGCTTATAGGATTTAATCTTCTATTTTCTCTAAAATCAAATTGTGTAAACGTCTGTAATTTATGATCAATTAAATCTATCGGTTCTACCTCTCCATCCTCTTGTTCTCTAGCTCGTATAGTTAGCTTCTTTACATCTTCACTCTCCACATATTCCTCTAATAAATTTTTAGCAAAGTCCTCATCTATTTTTCCATGTTTCGCTTGCTTAGAATTAAAAACAATCTCAACAGAATCCACCTCTGTTCTGTTGGTTGTAAACTTCTCAACTATACCATTTGCTTTAGCACCAACAACTTTTAAATGTACTTTCCTATATGCTGATTGCCTAAAAGCTCTTCTCCTAGCACTAGAATCTGATACAATAGCAAGCTCAAAATTAAATTCGTCTAATGTCGTGTAATTATGAATAATGGTTTTTAAGAATTTCTCTATACCAGATGGACCCAAAGAACTTCTATTCCTTTGTAACATAAATATATGATCAAATGGATCATACAGAACACTTACATCGACACCAATATATTCATCATCTTGTAATTCCAAAGGCCTTGACTCTCCATGTAACGTGGTTCGTGCCGGCACTTGATAATCTAACCTTTCAAATACTAGATGATAATATTGTGTATCTTGATCAATACTTATTTCTGACAACCTAGCTGGTTCTCCATTATACTGATAGATTAACTTGTAATCACCTGGGTCATCTCCGTTATCTAATTCACTCTTCGCATCTAAATAATCTCTTCTAATAACTTCAAATATTTCTCTGAAATTGAACAACT
Organism: Gracilibacillus sp. HCP3S3_G5_2; assembly: GCF_052063305.1. Taxonomy (NCBI): domain Bacteria; kingdom Bacillati; phylum Bacillota; class Bacilli; order Caryophanales; family Bacillaceae; genus Gracilibacillus; species Gracilibacillus sp. HCP3S3_G5_2. The sequence goes on from NZ_JBQHXU010000014.1 coordinate 27,418, forward strand.
CATCTTCATCTCCAATTATAGGTCGAAAAAAATTAAAGCCTACTTTTTTTATTTTTGCCATAATTATCCCCTCCACTGAAACAATAATATATTTTACTAGTTATTTATTTCGACAAAAGGGGTAAAAATTCCTGCTGGTCCACAATAAAAATGACAAAATACCTACTCCAATATAACCGATAAAAATTTATAAAAAAAGCACTCATCCAATTCGGACAAATGCTTTTTACTCTATTCATAATTTTTTTCACACTATCATAATAACATGATTTTTAGTCTCAAAACGGACATCTTTCGGACATTTTAACGCCAACCTAATTGATCAGCCGTTATTTTCACGATTTCATTTCTCCAACGACGTGCTTGACGCTCACTCACGCCTACTTCACTAGCAATAGATTCCCATGTGATTTTTTGTTTGGACCAATATCTCAACTCCACCATCTTTCGATAATCATCTGGCAGTGCATCATAAACCTGTTTAATCACGTCTGTAATTTCAGTTAGGTATTTTAATTGTTTATTAGTTGATAGCCTTGTAGCAATTCGACCTGTCGGATCTCCTGGCTCTCGAACAGAATTAGCTCCTTTAACTATATTAACTTCTTCTGGATCTTCATCAAATGGATTTTCAATTGCTTCTCTCAATGTAGCAATTTCTCTCAATGTATGATGATAATTAAACCATTCTGCTTCGATTTTTTTAAAAGTGGATTTTTGTAATTCAATGATTGTCATGTTACCGCCCCTTTAAAGATACTCATCTTCTTCGTCGTCTTGATCTGATTCATCAAAAGCCTTTTTAAATGCCTCTTTCATTAATTTAGTTCTGAATCTAATTTGTTCATTTGTCATTTTTGAATAATCCGGAGGAGGAAAGCTAGTAAACTCTTGATCTTCTTCAATTAATCTTTTTCGTTCTTCCTCACAATTCACTTTGAATCACCTCGTATTGATTAGTGTCACAAGATACTGTCACAAGATTAAAATCACGTTCGCCCCTTACGACCGTATGGTTTTATTCAATTGTCACAAGATAGGTGTGACATTCTTTTTTATTTTTTAACTCCTTCTCTTTTACTTCTTCTTTATTTTTATATAAATATTATTAATTTATCTTGTGACAAAAGAAAAAAATATAGTATAAATGTATATATAATAAGGGATTGGAGGTGTCACAAGATGTATTTTTGATCTTGTGACGGTTCCAAGGACAAAAATACTAACAATCCCTTGATGCTCTAAGTCTTAAAGGGTGTCACAAGATGATTGCTCTATTTTTGTGACACATCTTGTGACAATGAATTATAAAATACCCTTACTCTTTTTCCGTTTTTACGTACTTGTTTCCAGTCATACCCCTCTTTTGCCAACCTTCTACCAAACTCTGTCGAACCAACAGCTTTTAGACCAGATTCTTCACAATACAGTGTATACTGCATATAGGCATTCTTTGTTTCTTTTCCATTAACACTATAATTTTCTAGAAAACCTAAAACACTATCCGACTGCACAAAATATTCTTTCGTGATATCAGATACCGCCTTACATTCTGTCAAATCACCTTGATCAATAATACGCTGCATACCTTCAATTGCCAATTTAAGAAGGTAACTTTTCGCATTATCCGTTGATAATTTCGCATCAATGTCCATATCTCTTTCTACTACTCTCGCATCGCATGGGATGACTCGCATCCGTTTCTTAATACCGCCGGATTTATCTTTAAAGACAGGAATTTCATTACATGTAAATACAAGAGTTGCTTTATTATTTAACGTAGTAGCTGGAGAATAAATAGGCCGGATCATCACCGGATCTCCAGATACGATGGTTTTGTAATTACTAGACTTATCCAAGTAACTGGCATTAATATCATCGGCCACATTTAACAATTTACCTAGCAAACTATAAACCGTTGTGTCATCATCGAATTTATCTAATGGCACATTGGTATGTAAGCCATCAGCGAAAGATTGTATCATTTTTATTAATGTTGACTTTCCGTTATCCCCACTCTCGCCCCAAAAGAAAAAAGAGCGATGAGGGAATCCCTTTGTCATGATGATATGACCAAACACTTCTTCTACAAATTTGCGTAAATCAGATCTGTTACAGGTGAACCAATCTAGAAACTTGTCTACATGCTCGTCATACGCATTTTCATCATAGGCAACATCCATATAAAATGGGGTGAAGCCTGGATCTATTTCTACTACCTCATTATCATACAGACAGTAACCGTTGTTAAATTGCACAGGGAGATCGTCATCTTCTTGTAAGTGTGCTTTGATCTTGAATAGTTCTTTTAGTTCTTTATGCTGACTTGGTTTTAACTTGATTTGTTGATCAATAGCTCGCAACAATAAATTTTCATCCGATAAGTAATGTTGGTCCTGCTTGAAAAAGATCTTGCCACGAAAATAATGAATATCTAATTTATCGACCAATACTTCACTGGTCATGATCATATCTTTCTTATTTAAAAACTTGTTTTCGTTTTCTGTTACGGTTTTGGATTTGGCGCTTTCTAAGACTGCTTTCAATTCTCGATCATGTAAAGGTTCAGCAAATACGTGGTCGTTAATAAATTGAGTCGCTTGTTCAATGTTGTTCTTACTATACTCTGGATACATTTCACGCATGGTAAGTAAGTGTGTATACAAATTACTGTTTCGACCTTGACCGTCTTTTAATCTAACTAATACTTCCGATAACTTGGAAGGAAACAAAAGAAAAGGTAACTCAGGCAGTTGGTCAAACCGCCCGAGTAGTTGGTCATTCTCCATCTTACGCATTTTACCGTCTTGCTTAACGATAATCGGCTGTTTCCTAGTATGTTTATAATCCACCTGGATACCTGCATTAGTTAACTTCTTCACCCAGTTTTTTAAATACACATGCTTTGGTTTTCGATAGTAGAGGTGAAAACCACGGTTCGTGTATACTTTTAGGGTTGGGTGTTGGTTGTAAATTAAATTGCCGACCTTAACAGATTCCGGATCGTCAAAATCCACTACAACGGTTCTGTTATCTAATAAGATAGCTGCATCTTTATAATTTTTATGATCTGTACTAAAAGTATTAAAATCATGTTTTGGTACCTTGCCTTCTAACTCAATATATTTAAGCAAAAGAGGTTCACCTCCAATCTTTGGTGAGTATACTTGTTACTGATTGGTGTATTTATTACATAAATAAACATAATACCTACTTGGCTTCACTGGCTTGCCAATTACACCAGTCCGTTTATCTTTACGATTCTTGTCTATTTTCCATTGCATGTTGAAGTTGTGTTTGTTGTACATGGGTACACCTCAATATGCCTTATTTCCATGCTTATATGATCTGTCTTTATTGTATTTCATTTTTGCGTTAACCCATCCTTCAAGATCAATCCCTCTTGAACCACATAAATCAAAAATTCTGATACATACATCTGCCAACTCTATTTCAAATTCTTCCTGATTACCTTTCCGATCCGCTTCCAGTGCTTCGGATACTTCACTGTGGACTAATGCTAATAATGTGCCAGTTTCTCTTTCTTTATCATGCCAGCCTTTGCTTTTAGCAGTTTCATAAGCTTCCTGGCATAGTTGATTAATAGATTTGCTCATTTATCCTATTTCCCTTCTTCATCATATTTAGGCTTTCTGCTACCAGGTGGAAGTTTTGCAGCATCCTCCATCTTCCACCCTCGGTATTTCACTCTTGCATAAAATTCAGCAGTTGGGATCCCATTCTTTCTTGCTCTTTTCAAATACATGTAATAGTTTTTTCCTAGTTTCATAGGTGATCACCTCACTGTATCTGCCATCCATCTTTTATCCTTGCTTTCACTTCATGATTTTGCAGGTATTCATATAACCACACTTTGTCACGGCCTTCTATTCGATATAGCAAATAAAATCCTGCCTTGTATTTTCGTCTACTCATTAGAAGAGCCACCCCTCAATCTGTTTGATATACCAATTGAGGTCTAACTGACGCTTGTCCAGTTTCTTTATATCGTCATTCCAAACGATACAATTTTCACTGGTGTAAGGTACTTTACTGTACTTGGTTTCTTTCCCGTTTTTAGTTTTATAGACCGCACCAGCATATTGATTTTTACAGGCAAAAATACGATTAGTTTTCTGTAAATCTACAAATCTACTACTATAGTTTCCTGCCAGTAATGTATCCTCTTTCACTTCCTGAGCCATACCATCATATTTCCCTGCTTTCGCCACCAGTTGAAAGTATGCTAATTTCTTTTCTTTCCATAGGTCTACCACTGTTTTATTTGGTTTAATTCCTTTCATGTAATAATTGACCAACGCCTTATCAATAACAGTCAAGCTGTTACGTTCAAAATCTCCACCTTGATAGTTAGCAAAACGACCTTTTGCTTTGATCTTTCCATCTTTGTACTGGATCACATAATTATTTACATCACGCTGTGCTATTTTGGATATGAGATGCACATCAAAAGACAATTCATATACCTTTTCAAACAGCTCTAATAACTTGATAATGTTCTTTTCAAACCCTTTTTCGTACTTAATGATAATTCCGTCTGTGTTCGTTTGAATTAGTTCACAATGTCCTTCTAACAAACAAATGAGATGTGTCATGATTAGCTGACCATTTACGACGATGCTATTAGCCATTTGTGGATGAAATAGCTTACTCCACTTACTTTTCATGGCTCCATACGTACTAGTTAAGATCACTTTGTACACTTTCTCCTTTGGATCATTGGATAACTTTAATTGTTGCCGAGTATGATAGATCTTTTTGAACTCATCCATGTATTGCAAAAACTGATTGTTAATAATAAGAGAAGGATAATAGCTAGATATATCAATCTGCATATAGTTTCCTTCTCCTCTGTACTTTTCTTTAGCAGCATGTAAACCGCCAAAACCATATATGTGTTCCAGACCAGCTAAGTTATAAGTCAGTTTTCTTTTTTCTAATAGGTGATAATCAACACCTTGCTTGTATTCCTTTTCGACATCATGGTAAAAGTTTAAGACAGGTTCCGGTAATTCAAACTTGGAAATCCTCTCATCATATTGAATAACCAATCGATCTTTATCACTACCAGGCTTTGCTTTTAATACTTCACTGGCTAAAGTAGCTTGCGTTTTCTTAATCGATGTAGCTGGTAAACCAAACTCTTTTACCATTTCAAACTTTGTTGCAAAATAACTTTCCCTTTCCTGAAACAATCGCTTAGTAACCTTCACATCATTCTCACAATAGAAAAACACTTGCTCGATTTCTTTATTAGTTAATGGGCGATCGATATTAAAATCAATCGGAGTCTCGATTATGGATTGACCAAGGTTGGCTTGTGCTTCTTTTAACGACAAACCTTTCAATTCCTGCATCACATCAAGTGTGATAGGATTTTGTAACGATAACCTAAACTTCTTTCCAGTGATGATCTTTTGAGATGTTTCATAAGCATCGATTTCGCGTAAAATAGCTGCAGTAATTTTGTCATCATACGCATAATTGTTATAGCCTACCAGGTAGTTGATTGATGCGAGATGCTCACGAAGAGCACCTGCATCATTGTGTATCCTTGTTACGTTGTTATTGTCATCTATGAAGACATATAGCCAGTCGTGCTTATATACTTCACAATCGTAAAAGCTAAACATAGGCTATCATCCTTAAAACGGCATTTGATCATCACTAACCTCAAATTCGCCTTCTTCTTTCGCTTCCCAGTTTTGGAAGGTGCCTTTTTTATTGGTTTTCAGTTGAACCATACACTGGTTACCCACACCTTCTTTTAGCTTCTCTACCAATGCCTCTTCGTCATCGAAATCATCAATAGAAAGTTCTACGTCTAGAATTGCTGCGGTTTTCATTGCTCGTTTAAGATTTAGTTGTAGCATTTTTTCATTGGAGAAAAAGATATTACCAAAATACTTTCGGTTTTCGTATCCTTCATTAAGAACCTCGAACTCAAATGATAACCATTCCGTACCATTATCGTTTGGACCTTGCCATTTCACATCCGTAAGAATCACATCATATAAACCATCAGGTAATTCCTCGAAATCTCCACCTACTGCATCTTTCTTTGGATCAAACCCTTGTCCTAAAATTTCTGCTGCCATATCTTTTAAATTCATCGTTCATCAGTCTCCTTTTATAGTTAGTAGTTTATTTATTTAGTTACTGGTCTTGGTGGTCTGCGTTTCGGCGGTTCAGTTTCACCACTATTTGAATCTGCTTTAGGTGCTGAACTATCTGCTTTTTCAGCTTGTTCACGCTCTTTTTGTTTCGCTTTGCGCTCTGCTTCTTGTTGTTTTTCTTGCTCCTCAACCAATTTTTTCGCTTCTCCAGTAGATGTTTTTTTCGATTTATCATAAGCACCAATTACGGTATCTAGTAAGCTAGCAATTCGCTCATCATCTACTTTGTCACGAGTGTAATTTTTCCGTTTGGATTCCACTTTACGAATATATTTCTTACCGATCTTGCGGCAAAGAATAGTGTAATCTGAGTTACCATTAACAATATTTAGCCATTTCAATTTTAAGGATGGTACATATTGTTCCACGTCGTTTTCTTCAATGATGTTCAATCGAGAAAGGTACAGGATATTGATTTGTTTTTTCATGCTCAATTCTTTTAATCGCATCACTAGCACTCGTACCATCATTTCTAGCATTTGATGCCCTTTTCCCCAGCTGATATCACCAACAGATTTTACGTTATGTTCTTCCGTAATTTCCTGTTCAAATTGTGTAATGATGTCATCAATCACATCAATAACTACTGTTTCGTAGGAATGTTTGGTTGTTTCAAGTTCCAGAATAATGTCAGATAAATACTGAGATGCAGGCTTTACGATATCACCTTTGGCATTTCGCTTATTTGCGATATTTAGACTTGGAGTTTCGATCATTTCTGCATTACCATCTGTATTTAAGTTCAATGGATTGGGAAACTCATCTGCAAAGTATGTTTTACCGTGCATAGTTCCTCCGTAGATTACAAAGTTACGTGGTGTTTCTTTTGCTACTTTTCGTTTGTTTTCAGGTAATAGACTCATTAGTTAGCCTCCTTAAAAATTTGTAATTCCTGATATGCTGCATCAGTTAACTTGTAATATTCAATCGCTACAAAACCCGTGGGTTCAATAAACAGTAATTCATCTTCAATTACATTTGCTTTAATTAACGCTTCAATCATCCCTTCGTTCTCGGACCAATTTTTGACACCAACAATTTCCTCAGAATTTTCTAGTTCTCCATTTACTGTAGCTGTAGCTACTAATGAATCGTCCATGTTATCGACAAGTTGAATAGCTGTGTTCCTAGTTCCCCCGTATTGACCAAATACAACTTGGCAGTCGTACCCTTTGAAATTAACGTCCATCTATTTCTCCTCCTTCACTTTTATCCTTACAGATCCTTTTGTCTTACTCACTTTTTGATATTCTTCTGCAAGCTCCGGATGATCTTCTTTAAATCTCTTACTGTCGAATGACTTGCGTTCACCTGGTAGCACCCTTGTGATCGTTACGACATCCGTTTCATATTTTTTAATGTCGTAAGCTTCCATCGCATCATGCAACTGTTGCTTGGCTTCTTTGTATTGTTTTTCTAATTCCTTAAAACCTGCCAGTTGTACTTCTAATTTCGATACTTCTCGTGCAAAAATCATCACTTCATTTTGACCAAAATCTATGAATTCTTGTTCGGTAGCATTGGGATTTTCTTTCAAGAATTCGCACCGGATCCAAAAGGTTTCAATGGCATCTAATATCTTTTCAACAAAAACATCATCACGCTGAATGACTTCAATCTTTAATCGATTTGGATCAAATTCAGTATCGAAGTTATCAGGTCTTTCATAAAGTGCTAACCAACCCTCATCAATCCCTAGATGCCACATATATAATTGCATTTGTGCTTTGTAAGGTTTGGTATCTAAATTCTTACCATGTGTTTTAATTTCAAGCAGTAATCCATATTCAGCATCAAATCCATCCACATTTGACCTTATATTTCTTTCATCATCAATAATTGTTTTTTCTTTAAAGTGCACATCATGAACAGCATTCACTGCATTAATATAATCTCTGATCTGTGGCTCCATAGCATTGCCAAACTGTGTATATTCATTGCCTTTGAATATTGATTCTTTAATGCCTACTTTCTCCTGAGCTAATTCAAACTGTGTTTTGTATTTATTTAAGCCAAAGATAGTAGCAACGTCTGAACCACCAACATACATGTTCCGGTTCTTTGTAACGTTGTCACCGGCTTGGGTTAATAAGTTGGTCACGATTTATTCACCTCAACTTTCTTTTTCACTAATTCCAGATCGCTAGAATCAATACCGTTATTCTCTAATACATAATCAGCAAGGAATATTTTAGCTTTCTGTTTATCATCAAAAATACCTTTAATTGCTTCCGATCCTGATTCGTCACTGATATCAATAACTAAATAAATTTCATTCATACACCAAACTCCTTCCTAAATAAATCTTCCGTAAAGTCTTTCTTCTGCTTCAATCGGTCATAAATGTCTTTCTCAATGGTGCCTTTTGTAATAAATCGATACACCGTAACTTTCTTCTCTTGCCCGTTACGATAAGCGCGACCAAGAGCCTGTTCATAGTCTTGATAGCTATACGTCGGTGTATAAAAAACAACCAAATTAGCGTATTGCAGTTCTATACCTGCTGAACCGGCCATATATTGAACTAAGGTGATGGAATTGGACAATCCCTCCCAGGTATCTTTCTTTGGTAGATTCGTAGATTGTCCACTCACTTCAAACACTTTCTTTTTTAGCTTTTTCATGCTCTTGATCAATTGCTCTTTTTCTTCCTGGTAATAATAGAAGATCACCATATTTTCTTTAGTACCTTCTGCCAACATTTCGGTATATTTCAGCTTGTCCAACTGATTGGCATAATAACGTAATCCATGCTGCAGTTTTGGAAGTGTATCGAATGCTTCTAATTGGCCATCAATCTCCAGTACGCGATCTTTTTTGATTTTGTTATACTCCGTTGACTTTTTGAAATATACATCCTCAAAGACCAATGGTGGCAAGTCTAGTGCTTCATCTTTCGATAGTTTGATAGAAAATGATTCGAATCGTTTCTTCAGTACATCTTCTTTTTGCCATCCAACTACTTTCTCCATTTGTCGCCCACCATACATGACCGGTTTACCAGCACGATATAATGGCTCTTTTATGGCATATTCTTTTTCAAATTGTGTTTTGTTCTTCTCATAACCAAACATAATGAAGTAATTAATGGTATCTCCCCATCCATTACTGGCAGGAGTTGCCGATAACAATAGGAAATGCGTACTGTTTAAGGCTAAAAACTTACCTGCTTTACCTCTTTGTGAAGTGGATGTCTTAATGTAATGGCACTCATCAAATACAACAAAGAATCCCTTAAATTCTTTCCAACGTTTCGCTAGCACTCCATAGGACAACATTTCATAATCTATGTTGATACCGTGTGTTTTGGACACCAGTTCAATATCACGATCCCAACCGCCTTCAGTTATTTTGGTTGGCGGGGCGACTACTAAAAGAGGTTCGCCTTTCATAAACCGTAAGTAATGGTAAATAGCCATGATCGTCTTACCAGTACCAGTATCAGCTGCAATGATGTAGTCTTTCTCAATGCTGTTAAGTAATTTTTTTTGATAGTCATACAAGATTGTTTGTTTCAAAATAACGCTGCGTTTCTTCAACGGATCTACTAACAAATGCATATCCACCTGCCTTGTTGATTGCTTCTATATGAAATCTCTGTAGTTCGCTAACTCTTCCACCCTCAGGCCTTTTCACTTCGATAGCTACAAATTTTCCTTTCACACAAGCAATAATATCTGGAGTACCAGCTTTACTGAACATAGAACCATGTGTTTTGATATGCCAGGCACCTATACTATCTAAGTATCGTTTGATTTTATTCTCGATGCGCTTTTCAGGTCCTTGTGCCATTAAGATCGACCACCTAAAATCAATTCAATATCTGACTTTTTGGCTTTTCGTGCCTTTAATTTTTGTGTATTTTCATAAAACTCATATTCTTTTAATCTTTCAGCTGTGATACGATTGTTTTCTACTAATTCAGCTACACCAATTAAGTTCAATTCTTTGGTTGAAATATCTAAATCAGTTGCTAGCGCTGCTTTATCAAACTTTTTGGTTTCACCATTTTTCACTGTTAATACATGAGGCATATTATCTTTATAAGCAAGCACATTACCGTGCTTTAAAATGTGAGATATGATTTTTTCGGTTTTAGCATCTATCTGCTCTTTTAATTTAATGCGATCTTTTTTTAATTTTTCTACTTCCTGGAATAAACCGTTGATCTCAGACTGCTGTACTTGTGTGCGAACATTTATATCCATCTTGTCATTTCTCTCCCTTCGTGGTATGATCCACTTGAATAGTTATTTATTTAGTGACCTTCTGTTGCAGCAGTTGGTCATTTTCTTTTGCTTCGAATTCAGCTTTAACTTTGGTTGCTCCAAAGAACTCAAGCAACTCTTTTTCATCATTAGATGTCTGATCTACAAGCCAAAATTCTTCTTCATAGATGTAAATCTCATCACCAACATAGACTTCATTACCTTTGTAATCTGATCCATACACCTCAGGTTCTTTTTCTGGATAACCTGTTTGTTGTGTACGATAAACCGCTTGGTGTTCTGTCAATTTTCTCACCTCCTTTCAAAATCTATAATATCTGCAGTAGTAGCTTTATTTGGATTTTTTCTCGAAGCTAACCTTCTTTTCCCTGTTGGTGTTACCATAAAGTGAATGTAATCAGCAGTTACTCCCAATTCTTTTGCACATTCTGTTGCAGTTCCTGTGGCCAACATTTCTTCGCCTTTGTAGACGGCGTAGATGGCATTATTTTTATAAGATAATCCTTCAGGTTTTTCCACTTAATTCACCTCCTCTCAATTTCACCAGTTATACCTGGTCTGCATTGCGTGATCACTTAGCATCTTTTCATGGTTTTGATGTTGCAAGTTCATGATTCGTATTTCACCTAGTAACCGCATTGCATGTGCCAGGTGCATTTCTGCTTTATCAAATTCGCCTTTGTTGTGATACTCTGTTGCTAACTCTAAGTTAACGCCCCATTCTTTGCGATACTGGAGAGCCTTCTGCTTGTCCGATTCTTTAAAATGATCAGTGAATGGCATTTAGTTCACCTTCTCTAACAAATCAGGATTTTCGTATGTGTTGCCGATAACAACGCCATATTTCGAAGCAACTGTCAATCCTTTTCTTTCCGAACCGATAACTCTTACATCACTTTCTAACACTTTGGTTGCCCAACCATCTTCTTTCCATAATACTTCTTTTACAGTTGTGCTATATTTACCTGTTTTAACTCTTCCGAAGTTGGTTAATAACTCCGAGGTGATAGAAAGGATGTCCCCTTCATAAATCTCTTTTCCGTTCTTGTCTTTTAAGCCTGTGTATTGAGCAATTGATTCTTCATAAACCTCAACCCAACCGGATTCAGTAAATAAGAAATACTCATGCTTTTTCCCTTTTAGTTTTGCGAATTCATCAGTGAATGTCCTTTTAAAAATACCTGTTCCATGCATCCACTGACTTCCAATCATTTCTTCTACAGAATATCCACGAAACTTAATTTCTCTATTCATTCCTTATCCTCCGATCTATCAGCAATCTCTGACTGCATTTTTCCAAGCGCAAGATTATATAAGCCTGATATCAACGCAATTACTAAGAAACTAATAAGCACCCATTGCATCAGCTGTTGCCTCCCTTTCGTCTTTAACCTCGGTATAGAAGTTAAATAAGAAGTCATTATTTTTCTTGAATTCCTTCATTGCAAAAGAATCATCAGTTGGAATCTCGAACGCTTCTTCTATATCTGCAATCAATCTATTTAATGAATCTATCTTTTCAACCTGGTTGATACTGCTTCGTTTAATATTATTGAAACGGTGAATAAGATCGATCATGTAGCCAATTCGCATTAATTTCACCCCCAAGTCCCGTTCGTAAAGTATTTAAACCATTCGCCATTTAAAAGTGGACTTCAAAGCAACGTTCTGGGATGTTGCGTTTAACCTTCTTGATGTTACCTGGCAAGTATTTCTCTTTCTCTTCTTTACCTAAAGCTTTCATATGTTTATTATAGGTATTCATAAACATCTCGATTTCATTGCTAGCTAGATGTTTTGCGGCGGCTATCACTACCGCTAAGTTTTTTGGCATTTAGATTTCACCTCTCCCGAGCGTCTACCCACGCTTTTTATTTACCACTCTGAAACAATTTCTTCTATCGCTTGAAAAGTTGGTTGTGCAACCCACCAACGTTTACGATTTTTTCTTCTTTCATGAATTCTAATCCGAGGATCATGTAAAATTTCCTCTTCTAAAAATCTTTGTGACATACAAGTTATCTCTGATAACTTTTTAATATCCACGAATAAAAGTTGTTGATGTACTTGCTTACTCAATTCCTGTTCAATAAATTCCTTTACTGATTGTTCGTTTATATTTATTGACACTTCTGCTGAAGGAAGCATTTAAAGACCTCCCTAAATGTTTAATATCTTACGAATATGCTTTACATGTTCCTGCGCTTTAGGACCTGTGCGTTTTCCGTTTAAGATATCTGATAGATATGCACCAGATATTCCGAGCAGTTCGGCAAGCTCACTATGCTTCATTTTCTTTTTATAAAGTTCAGATCGAACTCGAATGCTTAAATCCTCTGACATGATAGTTACCCTCCTTATGACATAGTCATCTGACTATTAGATTGATCAATTTCTATTTGTAATGAAGTTGATGGTCGCCACAATTCAATAAATCGTATAGCTTCATCAAACTTAATTTTTGGAATATCTCCGTAACGTGGTACTCCAAAATGTTGCTTGAATTCTCTCCAAAAGGCTGAAAATACTTTCTTGCTTAATTCTTCATAAGCAATTGATTCACTTCCGCCTAGTGCTTGTACTACTGAATATTTAGCCGCTTGTTGAATTTCTTGTTGTTGCAAGGAATCTATTCGCATACTGCCTTTCAAATACTTCACATCTGATTTGATGGTTTTAATTTCTCTATGGTGTTCTAAAGACGTTTCAAGTAACAATTCTGTTGGATCTTTATCGGTTTTCGCGGTGTAAGAACCAGTCTTACGGATGGACGGAATAACCTCGATTGCTAACCAATCTTGAAATTTTTCAGCTAATTCATTAGAAGCCTTGAAAGCTAATTTATAAACCAATGGTTCTGGTATTAAATCGCCTTTCCCAACTTCCTGGGAAACATATTTATCTAGATACTTGTTAACACGACTCCACCGGACAGTATCGTTGCCACTTTTGGCAACGGTAGTAAAACCTAGATTCTTTGCAACTTCTTCTAGATCAAACATCACTTGATCATTTTCTATCTTCGCTGATACTTTAAATAAATCATTTTGAAATACATTTAAATCTGACATTACCTTTCTCCTCTCTTTTGGTATAATCTCCCTATGAGGGAGGTGAAACAGGTATGGACAGAACCAATTTCCAAGAAATAGTTAGTAATACTTTTCAAAAACACGGTGTCGAAAACAAAGAATTAGAAAATGCAATTACCGATATTCTTGAGCAGACATTGGACTCCAGACGTTTAGCTAAAAGAATCTGGGAAGACGTCATAGAAAATTATGAAAGAGATCAAAGAATCAAAGCCAAATTTAGATAGTTAATCTCTTTCCGGTAACGAAACTTTCAAGAATATCACTTTTTAAAACGAGCAATTCAACAAGTTCCTTTTCATTATCAGCGTGTTGGATTGCTTCGTTTACCCACTTCAACATGTCTTCTTTTGTTTGTTCCTTGATCAGATCTTTTTTACCACTCACTTCTCACCCCTCCTTATATCCACTCACACCCAAGAACCAAAATTCGAAGTCTTTGCGTGACCTATTGGTGTCGCTCACTATCTTAATTGATAGGTTGTGGCGTACTCCGCTCTTTCGAATAATGGTGCTTAGGTGTGAGTGTTTTTTTTAAATAAAGCTATAAAATTAGCTAAAAATGTTGACAAAAATTATCCAATAGTATACTATTTAGACATAGCTAAATAAGACTATTAAAAGCCTGTAATTATGCATTTCATCAGCTCCCCAGCGTCAAAAATTGCATTTAAGTAGGTCGTATTTTTTATTGTCTTTTTTGCTAATCAAATAGCTTATGTGAATATAATAATACATTTGGATACCAACGTCAACTATAAATTATCCAAAAGTATAATTATTTTTCCTTTAAGTTGCCAGAAAGGTTGATATTATGCTATTCGATAGGGTAAAAAAATTATCAGAAGAACGTGGAGAAAATTTAAAAACAGTAGCATCAAATCTTGGTTTCAGTGAAAATGCTTTTTACAAATGGAAGAAACAAAGCCCTAAATCAGAAGCTTTGCAAAAAGTAGCAGACTACTTCGATGTATCTACAGATTACCTACTAGGTAGAACAGATAAAAAACGCTACTATGAATTAACAGATAAAGATGAACGAGATATACAAAAAGAATTAGAAAAGATATTAAACGATTTTAGCAATAGTGGTTTCGCTATGGCAGATGGAAGTTCACCTGATGAGCTGGACGAAGAAGATAGAGAATTATTAATTGCATCCTTAGAGCAATCACTCCGAATAGCAAAAAGAATTGCAAAACAAAAATTCACCCCTAAAAAATATAGAGACTAGGAGTGGTGTTTTGTGGATATTAAAAAGGTAGTAGGTCAATTAGTTAAAAAATTTAGTACAAATGATCCTTTTGAAATTGCTGAACGAATGAATATAGTCGTTCGCCATGTGCCTTTAGGAAAGATATTAGGTTATCACACTCGACAATGTCGTGTCTCTATAATCCACATCAACGAAACCGCATCTATAGAGCAACAAATATTCACTTGTTGTCATGAATTAGGACACGCTATTCTTCACCCAGAAGTTAATACACCTTTTCTAAAATCAAGCACTTATTTTTCTAATGATAAGATCGAACAAGAAGCGAATGAATTTGCGGTCGAATTATTGTTTTCTCAAGAAGGTGGTAATTCCATAACTATTCACGAAGCTACAGAACAGTATGGGATTCCTGAACAGCTTCTTGTTAAAAAATTTTACGCTTAAAACAGAACAAACATTCTCATTTTAAGGAGGTGATGTAACAAATATTTATCCCCTGAATGCGTCTACCCACGTAAGGAAAGGGAAGGATAAATATGAAATTATATAAATCAAAGATTGATGATGAAATTTACTATTACTTTCTAAAGAATGGCGAGAAGCGATTCATGTACCGTCATAAATACCATGATGCACTTGGTAAGAGGAAAGAGAAGAAGAAAAGTGGTTTCAAAACCGAAAAAGAGACTTTAAAAGCTTTATTGGAAGTTAAGTCTGCTATTTTAAATGGTCAAGTCAAACAAGTGGAACAAGATAAAATGACAGTGTCTCAGTGGTTAGATATTTGGTATGAAACGTACCACGTGCATTGGGAAGAATCAACTTGTAGACAGCGAAGAGATGTTATAAAAGATATTATGAAACCATTGCTAGGAAATTACAAACTTACCAAGCTAGACAAGACCACATACCAACGAATGTACATTAATAAGTTACTAAAGACATATGCACCCAGCACCGTACAGTTATACCACCGTCTATTTAAAATAGCGATCAATGCAGCAGTGGATGATGAATTACTATCACATAACAGATTTAACAAGATTACTTTCGAAAAAGAAACTAAACTGGATAATTTTTTAACAGCTGAGGAACTCAATATACTCTTAGATGCCACGAAAAAGACAGAGTCTATCACGAATTACCTAAATATATTACTTATAGCGTACACTGGATTACGTAAAGGTGAATCATTAGGTTTGAAGTGGAAAGATGTCAATTTCAAGAATAAAACGATAACCGTTAATTGCACAAGAGACCACTTTGGAGAAAGACCTCCTAAGACTAAAAACAGTTATCGTACAATACCTATTGATGATTTTATCATTGATCACCTTAAATCATATCAAAAATGGTGTATGCAAGCAAAACTGAAAAAAGGAGAGTCATTGGACAAAGAAAATGACCATGTTTTCTTATCTCCATACGGTACTCCAATATCAAACATGGTAATTAATCAAGTGTTTGACCGAGTCTACAAGCACTTGGAAGATGAGGGTATCAAGTTAAAACGGATCACACCGCACGGATTAAGACATACTCACGCCACGATATTAATTAATAAAGGGATACCTGATAAAATTATTGCAGACCGACTTGGTGATACCACAGATTTGGTCAACCGAGTATACGTTCACTCGTTAAAAGAGATGGAGGATAAAGCAGTATCTCTATTTAGTGAAACTCTTTCTGGGGCTAAAATTGGGGCTAATTAGGGATTAATCCTCCCTATCCCCTAATCCGACAAGCTTTTTAATGTCAGTTATTTTATACTATTAGTATAATATAGTTTCAAGTGAACGAAAAGGTTTGGTGGATAATAATGAAAGATTGGAAGCAATTTTTTAATGATAAAAAAATTAGAATAATCGACCATAGTGATCCGGAAACGCTTGGGACAGCGATGGCATCTTTTGCTGTCGATGATACGTTGTGTGAATCGGTAGGACGAAGCAGTGGCGAGGTTGCGTGCCGGTTCTGGGTCCATGACAACACGGTTGTTCTTGGCATTATCGATAGTCGATTGCCAGCTGTGGATGATGCTGTCGTTTTTTTAAAGGAAAAAGGGTTCGATGTTGTTGTAAGGAATTCTGGTGGTCTTGCTGTTGTGCTTGATCGGGATGTGTTGAACTTTTCTTTTGTGGTGCCGGATTTACCGGAGATGGGGATTCATTCTGGTTATGAGCTGATGACGGCGTTCGTTCAGGATATGTACGCGGATCTGACGGATGAGATTGAGGCGTATGAGGTGGTTGGATCGTATTGCCCGGGTGATTATGATTTGAGTATTGGTGGCAAGAAATTTGCTGGAGTCTCACAGCGACGTGTCAAAAAAGGGATTGCCGTGCAAATTTATATTTGTGTTCGCGGGAGCGGATCAGCTCGCGCTGAGCTGGTTCGTGAATTTTACCGTAAGGGCCGTTCGGTAGATGATGAGCGATTTGAATATCCGGTTGTGGAGCCTGATACAATGAGGTCATTGGCAGAGTTGGTAGGTATGGAATTAACTGTCGAGGATAGCATGAATCGTGTCTTAGGTTTGCTAGGTGATGTGGAATATGTGGAATTATCAGGTGATGAGTTAGCCGTTTTTGAAAAAAGGATGACACAGATGGTGGAAAGGAATCAAAAAGCACTTAAGTGAGCACTTTTTGATCCGTTGATGGTAGCTTAACCTGATAGCCAATACCTGGTTTTTGCGGTAGAGTGACATAACCATTGTTGACCTCCACTTCTGGGGTGATAATATCCTGATGCCAATAGCGGCTCGATGCTCCTGGGTCTGCTGGGAGTGTGAAATTTGGCAAGGTTGCTAATGCCAATGACTGGGCCCGCCCTACTCCCGCTTCGAGCATACCTCCACACCAGACGGGAACATTGTGCTGCTCGCAATAATCATGAATCTTGATCGCATTTGCGAAGCCACCGACTTTTGCTAATTTCATACTGATGATTTTACAGCTGCTAAGTGTGATCGCTGTTTGGACATCTGCTAGGGTATGGATGCTTTCATCCAGACAAATTGGTGTGTTAATTTCCTGCTGGAGCTTAGCATGTTCGATGAAATCATCAGGTGCAAGCGGCTGTTCGATCATCATGAGCTTGTACTGATCGATTTTTTTAAGATGCTCGATGTCTTTGATCGTATAGGCTGAATTGGCATCAACCATAAGTGGTGTTGTCGGAAAATGCTCGCGCACCTTTTCTAAAGTTTGAAGATCGTTTCCCGGCTTTATTTTTAATTTAATCCGTTGATAGCCTTGATTAAGTGCTTGGGTGATTTTTTCTAGGAGCTGCTCGTCAGTGACTTGCAGACCAATGGCAGCTCCTACTGGAATTTTGTTAGAAGTCCCTCCAATAGCTTGGTAGAGCGGTTGCCCTTTGCGCTTTGCATAAAGATCCCATACTGCTCCTTCAATAGCTGCTTTTGCCATCTGATTTCTACGAATTGTGTTGATCTGGAGCTCAGTCGGATGATTGATCTGCTGATTTTTGATGAGCGGCCAGAGATGATGCTCGATCATGTATTGCACCGTGTCTGTCGTTTCCTCTGTATACCATGGTGAAGCAAAGGCTACTGACTCCCCATAGCCTATGAAACCGTCCTTATCATGAAGTTCAGTGATGATGATATCCTTCTCTTTAACCGTAGTAGTACTATTGGTAAAAGGAAACTTAAGAGGCATTTTGAAACGATGGATAATTAGTTTCTTAAATGAGATCATTTTGCGTGGCTCCTTTTTTATGGCCACTTTTGATACTTTTATGGCCACTTTTCTGAGTTTTATGGCCGCTTTTTATGTTTTTTGGCCACTTTTGATATTTTTATGGCCACTTTCCAGAGTTTTATGGCCACTTCTATTTTTCGTTAAGGCTAGTATATCAGGGTGTGAATAGTAAGCCCCTTTTTTTACTCCAAATTTTATATATCCCGCTCTAGCAATTAATTTTCGAGTTGCTTCAGGTGACGACATTTGCAACATGTCTTGTGTTAACTGCTTTGTCACTCTATTATTCGATAATAATGCGATTTGATATAACAGCTTATGATGTGCATCTGTGCTTCTCGTTCCACAAAATGTGCATTGCCATCGCAATCGCTCTCTTCGCATAGAACGCTTGTTGCAAGAAGGACATGGCAGTCCTTTGTGTAAATCATCCCACAAAATGGCGTGTTTTTCTAGTATCGAAATCACGCGTTCACGATGATTTTCCACTAAAAATTGTTCTATTCTTTGATTAACTTCTTTGGAAATGATAGGGGGGTGCTTTTCTGCTAAATTTTCTAGGATGGATGGGATTCTTTGAGATGTCAATATACGTTTATATTCAGAGTAATCATGTAAGCGGAGGATGGCGTTAGGATTGACAAAGACAGCGAAGCGATAAGTTGGTAATTGGTCGATGTTATGTGCGGTGAAAAAGGAGCGCAAATTAGCATATTGGCGATCGACTTGCAAAAGAGGAT
The DNA here is from genome assembly GCF_052063305.1 of Gracilibacillus sp. HCP3S3_G5_2. NCBI lineage: Bacteria > Bacillati > Bacillota > Bacilli > Caryophanales > Bacillaceae > Gracilibacillus > Gracilibacillus sp. HCP3S3_G5_2. The sequence continues at coordinate 46,623 of NZ_JBQHXU010000014.1, forward strand.
CGTCAAAACCCTCTTTGATGCCGTCTATTATACGTGTTAATTGGTAGGATTTTGCATCAAAATAGATCTCTCCTGTGTGACTTTTTACTTCGAAAATAACTCGGAACCCTAATCCGAGAACGAGCCAATCGAGTTGGAAAGAATTGTAGTGTTCTAGTCGTAACCTTTTGATACAGGTTAGAGATGGGGCCTGTGCTTGATCGAGGTAGTAGGCGAGGTTGTCTTCTCCTGCTTGTCCAGCTTCTTGCCGCCAGAAATAATTGCTAATGTTGGGGTACTCAGGATGTTGTTCAGGAAGAAGTTCTAGGAGTGCCCGATATTGTTGCGTTAAAATTGGTATGTCGGGAAGCATATCTATTCTCCTTTCTCCCCTTAATATAGCAAAAAGCACAGTAGAAATCTACTGTGCATCTAATGCTTGTGCTGCGGTGATTAATGCTAATTTATAAGCATCGTCACTGCTACAGCCGCGTGATAGGTCATTAACTGGTTTGTTAAGCCCTTGAAGGATTGGCCCCACTGCATCAAATCCGCCTAAACGTTGGGCAATTTTGTAGCCAATATTCCCTGCCTCAAGTCCAGGGAATACAAATACATTTGCATCACCTTTCAATACAGATCCTGGTGCTTTTTTTTCTGCTACTGAAGGTACGAATGCTGCATCAAATTGGAATTCACCATCTAATGTTAGTTCTGGCGCTTTTTCTCTTGCGATGTTAACTGCTTCGGCCACTTTCTCTGTCTCTTCTGATTTGGCTGAGCCTTTTGTTGAGAAGCTAAGCATTGCAACGCGAGGGTCAATATCAAAAAGTTTTGCTGTTTCGGCACTGCCAACTGCGATTTCCGCTAAGTCCTGACTGTCTGGAGCAATGTTAATGGCACAGTCTGCAAACACATATTTCTCATCGTCACGAACCATAATGAAGACACCAGAAGTTTTCTTAATACCTTCTTTTGTCTTAATAATTTGTAATGCTGGACGAACTGTATCTGCTGTAGAATGAGCAGCACCACTTACGAGACCATCTGCTTTGCCCATGTAGACAAGCATTGTACCAAAATAGTTTTCATCTAGTAGCATGTTACGTGCATCTTCTTCTGTTGCTTTACCTTTACGGCGTTCCACGAAAGCTGCAACCATGTCGTCGAATTCCGCATAAGTGCTTGGATCTAGAATTTCTACTCCTTCAATATCTACACTTAGCTCTTTTGCTTTCTGTTCCACTTTTTCCTGTAATCCGACTAGTACAGGTTCTACTAATCCGTCCCTTTTCAATTGACTGGCTGCTGTTAGAATTCGTTCATCCAATCCTTCAGGAAACACGATTTTTCTAGCATTTCCTTCTAATCTACTTTTAATATCCGCAAATAAATCGCTCATTTTTTAACCCTCCAAATTATTATCTGTATTATATGATACGCGTTTTTGTGTAATAATGAAAGTGTGAACTTACATGAATGCGTTTCATTATCACTTTTTTTAAAAATGTTCATATTTTTGTAAAATATTGGATATCACTCTAGTATTTCAATAAGTATTTTTCCCCAAATATGTTATATTAAAACCGTAGAATGATTACTAAGGAGTGAATCAAGATGCCAGAAGCAGTAGAAACAATGGATGGTTGGTATTGTTTACACGATTTACGTAAAATAGATTGGCCTAAATGGAAAAAGGCATCAGAAGAAGAACGCAGACAAGCTGTTACGGAATTACAAGTGATGCTTCGCGAATGGGAAGAGGTTGCAGAAGCTCGTGATGGCAGCCATGCGTTTTACTCATTAATGGGGCAAAAGGCAGATCTAATATTAATGATTCTTCGCCCTACTATGAAGGAGTTAGAAGAAATCGAATTGCGCTTTAACAAATCAAAATTTGCTGAATATACAACTCCTAGCTATTCTTATGTCTCTGTTGTAGAACTATCCAAATATATGTCCAAAGAGAATGACAATCCAGAAGAGAACCCTGGTGTTCGTGCTCGTCTGAAGCCAAAGTTACCAGAATGGGATCATATTTGCTTCTACCCGATGGATAAGCGTCGTGAAGGTAACGATAATTGGTATATGCTACCGATAGATGAGCGTCGTCAATTGATGTACGAGCATAGTCTAACTGGTAGAAAATATGCTGGTGAAATTAAACAAATTATTACGGGTTCCATGGGCTTTGATGATTGGGAATGGAGTGTTACCTTATTCGCCAAAGACGTACTGCAAATTAAAAAGATCGTCTATGAAATGCGTTTTGATGTAGTAAGTGCACGATATGGCGAATTCGGACCATTCTATGTCGGCAATATATTAAAAACAGATGAAATCCCTGCTTATTTAGCAGTCTAAACACACGGTTTTTTTCCGTGTGTTTTTTATATAGAAAAACAAAGGCTTTCTTACACTTGGAAAATCCTTTGTTTTTCTTTATGCATGTTTCTCGGGGCAGATGCATATAGATGGCTAGTAGGAATGCGGAAAAAAGCACGCGCAAATTTCCGAGTATAGAACAGAAAGGAGTCTTTTTGATGAGTCAAAATCAAAACCAGAGCCACCAGCAGCCTGTGAATATGCAGCCATATACTCCTCAAAGTTATTATGGCGGTTATGGGGGATATCAATATCCGTATGCACAGATGCCCCGCATGGATCAGTTAGGTCAATTCGGTCAAATGGGACAAAATGGACCAACTGGACAGACTGGACAGACCGGTCAACAGCAGCCTCAACCACCAGGAACAGATGTACCTGGTATGCTTCCCGTTGAAGAATCTTATATCGAAAATATTCTCCGACTAAACAAAGGAAAAAAAGCTACTGTATATATGACGTTTGAAAACAATGAACGCTGGAATGCAAAGGTATTTAAAGGAAATATCGAAGCAGCAGGTCGTGATCACATCATTTTAAGTGATCCTGAGTCTGGTAAACGTTATGTTTTATTAATGGTTTATTTAGATTATATTACATTTGATGAAGAAATTGCTTATGATTATCCAGTGAACCAAAGTCCTGGATTGGCTTCCTATTCTCCAAGATAAATAAAGAGCCTACTTTGACAATGTTTAGGAAAATGAACAGCTTAGACACAAGTTTTGCACTTGTGTCGTTTTTTTGCGGAGGTTTATGTAATGAAGAAAAAAGCAACCATCGATGAAATAACAGTTGCATGTTTTAGTTTAACATTAGTATTGATTGTACTAGCATGGCAACACGGATCAGTTGTATTAGGGAAAATTGCTTTAGTAAGCTTAAGTATCAATCTATTTTTAGAAGCTTGGAAGGAGCGGAAAAAAGGGCATGCTATTTTCTTTTCACAATTTTTATTTCGAGGTATTGGAATAATCGGGATAATGACGCTCTTGCTTCTCTATATGTAAAAAGGGGTGGCCAAAAAGGGTCCGTTTTGGACACCCCAATACCTTACATATACTTGATTACTGCATAGCCTAACAACACCCAGCCGATTAAAAATCCTAGTCCACCAATTGGCGTAATCATAGCAAATGTTTTGATCTGTGTTGTCGAATAGATATAGAGACTGCCTGAGAATAAAATGATACCTGCGAAGAAGAACCAGCCTGCAGAGACAATACTTCCAGCAGTAATTTTTTGCATTAATAAACCTGTTACAAGTAAGGCAACGGTATGGAACATTTGATACTGTACTGCTTTTTCCCAAGTAGCAAGCATCTTATCTGATAATTTCCCCTCTAAACCATGTGCACCAAAGGCTCCTAATGCAACGGCAAGAAAACCATTGAGAATTCCTAATAACAAAAAGAGTTTCATCTGTTTGTCCACTCCCTAATTAAAAGTCTAGTAGTGAATCGCCATTAGCACCATCATCTTCTACCTTCTTATTTTGTTTGACGGTTGGTGTTGGTGCTGGTTGTCCAACCATTTTCTGCCACTCTAATTCGTTGATCGAACTGGTAGATACAGTCGACGTGCTACTGTCTTGATCTAATAATAAATCTGTTAAAGATTGAATGGCTTTCGCATGTTCTCTTACTTTCGTTTCATTTTGCAATGCTTGTTCGCATTCCGTTATAATTTTTCGCAAGATCTGCTGGTTAGTAACCGCCATAATGACTCATCCTCTCTCACGCTATTATACAATTCCAAGTGAATTTAAGAAAATGATAGCAATCAAGATTGGCGCAATAAATTTCACGAGCAAATACCAGTAAGGGCCAAATCGATTGTTCGTTAAATCTGATGCTTCCAGTGCCTCTTGTTTAGTAAAATACCAGCCGACGAATAATGCCATCGTTACACCGCCAATCGGCAAGAAAACACTTGACGACAGGAAGTCCATGGAATCTAAAATGTTCCGATCTCCAATTAAGGTGATACCACTCCATTTCCCCATTCCTAAGGAAACAGTCACACCAGACGCAAAAATGATGATACCAACAATAAATGATGCTAATTTTCTCGACATCTTAGCTGCGCGCATCAAATAAGCAACTGGTACCTCCAGCAAGGAAATAGAGGAAGAAATGGCCGCTAAGCTTAATGCTGTGAAGAAGATCAAGCCAACAATATTACCAAAATTCATTTGATAAAAGATTTCTGGCAAGGTAATAAAAACAAGTGGCGGACCAGAGCTAGGATCAATGCCAAAGGCAAATACAGCCGGAAAGATCACAATTCCAGAAACAATAGCAAATAGTGTGTCCATTACCCCTATTCCAACTGTTGCACCGGGTAACTGATGTTGCTTCGTTAAGTAACTACCGTACGTCATCATCGTACCAACCCCTAAGCTAAGGGAGAAGAATGCTTGCCCTAATGCTGCGATATAAACAGATGGATCGTCTAAAACTGACCAATCTGGTTGAAAAAGAAAGGCAAGTCCCTCACCTGCACCTGGCAATGTCACACTATAAATCGCCAATCCAATCATCATTAATGCTAAAATCGGCATTAATATTTTATTGGCAAGCTCGATACCTTTTTTAACGCCGACCAACACAATAAACATAGTAATCCCCATAAAAAGGGCATGCCAGAATAACGGAGCGTAATCCTGTGAGATAAATGCCTCAAAAGATCCACCAAACCCAATGTCCGGCATTTCTGTCATCTTACCTGTTACATAGCTCCACCAATAATATAGTGACCAGCCGGCTACTACGCTGTAAAAGCTTAGAATCAGAAAAGCACTCGCAACTCCTAAATAGCCCACGACAAACCATGGTTGCTTAGGTGCCAATTTTTTATATGAACCGACAATATCGTTTTGTGCCTTTCTTCCTATACTTACTTCTACCAGTAATAATGGGATACCGATAACTAACACACTTAAAATATATAAAATTAAAAATGCGCCTCCACCATTTTCACCAGCTACATAGGAGAAACGCCATATATTTCCCAATCCAACAGCAGAACCCATTGCTGCTAACATAAAACCAAGTCTTGATGCCCAGTTTTCTCGTTGCATCTCTTTTCACCTCTATTACAGATAAATAAATTCTTTCCTAATTGTACACGATACACCTTCTCTTTTCTACCATGAGTTTTAGATGATATAGTAGTTTTACAAGGAGGGAACATTATGCAAGAAAAATTAGCATTAATCAGGAATCATTCTCCTGTTCAGCTTGTTCAACCTGTAGCTGGTGGCGATATTAATCAGGCTTACTATGTCCAAACAGAAGAAAGGAATTATTTTATCAAAACGAACCGAGGCGTACCAACCGACTTTTTTCAAATAGAAGCAGATGGTTTGGAGCGAATTCGTGCCACCAATACCATCGCTGTTCCAACAGTTTATCATTATGATATCGCTAATGGGGATGAGGAAATTACCTTGATAATGGAATGGATAGAAGGAGAAAAGAATACTTTAACAGGTCGTTGGTTAGGAGAAGGCTTAGCTGCTTTACATTTGGCTACGTCCGGTACTTTGTATGGATTGGACCAAACTACCTTTGTCGGAGAGTTGACGCAGGATAATACTTGGTATGATAATTGGGTCGACTATTACCAAGAGAAGCGCCTTCTTCCCCAATTAGAGCTTGCGATTAGAAAAGGAAGAATGAATGATAAAAGACGGGAGCGTATGGAAGCTTTATTAGCTCGTTTGGATCAATACCTTCCAAAAGTTCCTCGTGTATCACTGTTACATGGTGATTTATGGGGTGGTAACTGGCTTGCAGGCAAAAATGGTGAGCCCTATTTAATCGATCCTTCTGTCGTATATGGAGATCATTTATTTGAAATAGCATTCACGGAACTGTTTGGCGGATTCTCGGCTGATTTTTATCAAAGTTACCAATCAGTCTTTCCATTGGAGGATTACTATGAGGAAGTAAAGCCAATATATCAGTTGTTTTATTTACTGGTCCATTTGAATATGTTTGGTGAAAGCTATGGCCAAAGTGTCGACCAAATTCTTACACGTTATCAAAGCGAATAATCGTGTTTTTCCTCCTCCATTCTAATAAATATGAATATAGCTTCCATTTAGGTATATTTTTATCCGTTTATGGGGATACCAAAAAAAGCCATCCTATGATGACTTTTCTTGGTATTGATATACTTTTTTTGGTGGCTGTTGTTTGTTTTTTCGTTCTTTCCACCATTGTTGTATGTGATCAGTTTTTACTTCCACAATTGGCTGGGTAAAGGTTACAACCCATTTGGAGGACAAGAACCAAACGATCGCAGCTGCAATGACAGCAATACCCAATGTATCAAGGTTTTGGTCAACTGCCAACAAATTCTGCTGACGACCGTATTGAATAATCACTCCATGCAGTAAATAGACGTACATGGTATTTTGTCCCAATGGGGTAAACGAATAATGTTTATTCGGGATTAATAATAATACCGAGAAAACCATCAATGTCGCTACTAGGTATAATAAGGCACGGATGAACCCTCCACTAGCTGCTACATCCAATGCCTGGTAAGAATGGGAACCAAAAAGCCATTGGGATGGGATACTAGGTGTTACATAACTTACCACAAACACGGCTATTAAAAAGCCTACTGCTATTGCCTTTTTATTCACTGTCTGCCAGTTGAATAGTTGTTCCTTAGACAACCAGTAACCAATTAAGAAAAACGGAAAGAAGACTAGTGTCCTGGATAAACTGAATGATGGGCCGATAAATGGTAAATAACCGACCAAAACACCAATCCCAAAGGCAATTGATATTCCATAAAAAGGTTTCAATCTTTTAAAACCAATCAATAGTAGGTGCCAGCTGAATAAGCTTAGCAAGAACCATAATCCCCAATGTGGGTCATACAACGTGGCATCCCAGCTACTTTTCCCAATTCCTAAGTAATAAACGGAATAAAAAAGCTGGAATAAGAAATATGGGAATAAGATCCGCTTCACTAATTTTAGCAAGTATCCTTTATCACTTGCACCTTTCGCGAAAAAGCCACTTACTAAAATAAATACTGGCATATGAAAAAGATAAATCCATTGATATAATACATTGACTAATTCAATGTTTTCTTTTAAAGGTTGAATTAGATGACCAAACACAACTAAAAATATAAACAAGAGCTTGGCATTATCAAAATAAGCTTCACGTTGCATCTTCTTTATTCTCCCTTTTTGTGCTTTTACTCCATATTACCCTCTTTAAGGCAGAACAAAAAGTAATTCCGTTTATTGTTAACAATTTGTAATCGCTATGTCAAAATATTGCAATTAAAACGAAATGGCCCATGCACCGTCTCGGAAGATTGCTTCTTTTTGCCCATTTTTTGTAATTCCATCAATATTCATATTTGCAGAACCAATCATAAAGTCTTCATGGACAATACTGTCATTGACACCATGTTGATCCATCTCCTTCTCTGTCATATGAGAACCGCCTTCTATATTTGTTGGATATGCTTTACCCAATGCAATATGACAAGATGCATTTTCATCAAAAAGTGTATTAAAGAAAATAATCCCTGCTTGTGAGACAGGAGATTCGTGTGGTACTAATGCCACTTCACCTAAGCGAGATGCACCATCATCATCCGCTTTTAATAGCTGTTTTAACGCCTCTTCCCCTGTCTCGCATGTATAATCAATCACCTTACCGTCCTTAAACGTTAACGTGAAGTTGTCAATCAACTGGCCTTGAAAACTTAACGGTTTTGTACTTGCAACATGACCATTGACTCCGTATTTATGTGGCATCGTAAATACTTCTTCTGTCGGAATATTCGGGTTAAACGCAATTCCATCTGTTGATTTTGCTGCTCCACCATGCCAAATATGTCCTTCCGGCAATTCAATTGTTAAATCCGTTCCTTCTGCTTGAAAGTGGAGTTTCGTATAATTTCTTTCATTCAAGTATTCACGAGCGTTTCGTAATAATTCGTTATGCTTTTTCCATTCCGCAATTGGATCTTCCTGATCAACTCGGGCGATGCGGTAAATTTCCTGCCATAGTTTTTGCTTCGCTTCTTTTGCATTTAAATATGGAAAGATCTTTTGTGCCCACGCTGTCGTAGGATAACCAACAATCGACCAACGTGCCCGATCGTTCATCAAGTAATCACGATATTCTTTAAGCGCAATCGAGCTTGCTTTCGTTACGGCAGCCATCCGTTTACCATCAATATTTTGCAATAGATCAGGATTTTCACCATAAATATTTAATATCGCATACCCTTCTTTTACCATACCTACCATGGCTTCCTTACGCCACTCAGGGAATGTTTCCAATACCTCCATTGGCGCATGCTTCATTTTTAAATAGGTTAACTCATCATCTTTCCACTCAACATGGACGTTTTTTGCACCTTTTTCGTATGCTTCTTTCACAACTATTCGAACAAATTCAATCGCTTCTATTGGAGCTTGGACCAATAAGCCTTGACCTTCTTGTAAATTTACACCTGTATGTAATGCTAGTTGTGCATATTTTTTCATTAATTCCTGCATGTTTCAACCTCCTTCAAAATATAGCTACAATAATATGCTACCTGAATACTGTGTAAATGCAAATGCAAACGCTTGTTGTAATCGCTTATTTTCTTATATACAATTAAAAATAAGATGAGGTGAAGAGATTGAAAACATTAATAAAATATCGCAAAATTGTTTGGATATTCGTATTATTATTTATCATTATGGGTATCTTCACGTATGTGCAAATTCCCAAACGGGATATTCCAGAGATTGAACAAAATATCGCTACAGTTTCAACGGTTTATCCTGGGGCAAATCCTGAAACAGTCGAACAGAAGATTACAAACCCTATTGAAGAAGAAATACTAAGAACAGACGGAGTTGATCAAGTCACCTCCACTTCAACAAACGGTTTTTCAACCTTAACGATCACCTTAAAGGATAGTATAGACACGGATACTGTTTATGCTGCTATACAACAAGCTGTACAGGATGCGCAAAAAAACTTTCCGGACGAAGCAATGTCCCCCAATGTACAAACAGATCTTGCTACCTCAAGCGTTGCTACCTATCATATATTAAGCGAAAACCATGAACAACTACTTTCTCTCCGAGAGCAAATGGAGGATTGGACATCCACCCTAAGTGATTTAAAAGGGGTTGCCTCTGTTTCGATGAAAGGCTTACCAGAGCAGAAAGTACGTATTGCTTTAGATCAAGAACTTTTAGCTGAATATCAGATTCAGCCCTATCAAGTGATCGAAACCATTCAAAATGAGTTAAGTCCAAGTGCATTAGGAACGGAACAGAATGAGCATCAAAATATTCTGCTAAATATAGACACGATTGATGAGCTTACACATTTAGAGGACATTTACGTAGCAGCAGATATACGATTATCTGATCTTGCTAGCCTTTCCATTGAAGACGAGGCATTAGATGATTTAATTACACACCGTGATCAAGCGGGATTATCCATTACCATTTTTGCAGAAAATGCTGTAAATATATCCAACCTTCAAACCGAAATTGATCAAGCAGTAGCTGACTTTAAAAAAGACTTACCTGCTGATGTCACAGTAGAGCGCTTCTACTCACAAAGTACTGTAATCGATGAAGTATATACCAATTTGTTAACATCATTAGCGATATCTTTTCTCGCTGTTTTGATCATTATGTTTTTAGGACTTCCATTGTCCTCTTCTATATTAGTAGCGTTGGCAATTCCGATCTCTATTACTATCGGTTTAATTCCATTACCATATACAGGAGTGGACCTTAACCAAATTTCGATTATAGGTATTATCGTGGCTCTCGGTATATTAGTCGATGATGCGATTGTTGTTAATGATAATATTATGCGCCATTATCAATTAGGGGCCTCACCACTTGAAGGAGTAAAAAAAGGCGTGAAAGAAGTGGGATTGTCGATCGTGACATCTACTTTATTAATCGTGTTCAGCTTCTTTCCGTTAACCTTTCTATCAGGTAGTAATGGTGACTTTATTCGTGCATTACCGGTTGCGCTCATCGGCACCATTATAGCTTCAACCTTGATCGCTCTAACGGTTATCCCTACGATTCAATATACAAGACAATTAAAGTTATATCGTACAAAGAAGCGACAGGTTGGCATATTAACAAATTTTTTGCGGTGGTTAGAAGGTCTATACGCCGATAAAATTCTGCCAATTACGATAAAAAAACCTTGGATTACTGTTATGAGTGGAACGATCGTTTGTATATTATTGCTATTGTTAGTGATAAAAGTACCATTTGAATTCTTCCCTGCTGCAGACCGTCAAGAAGTTACACTATCTTTCACGATAGAGGAAGGTACCGGACTAGAAGAAACAGACCAAGCATTAGCAGAGATAGAAAACTATATTCATGATCATGCCGACTTCATCACCGAAACGGCTCGGTATACTGGCAGTGGCTTGCCCAATATCTTTAATTCTAGTTTGACAAGGTCTGGTGAAAATACCGGACAAATAGCTATTCGTGTTAATCGTGAGCAATCATCTGCTAGTGCATTTATCGAAAATTATCAGGATGCCTTACGAGAACAATTTCCGGACGGTGAAATTTTCTTAGAAACGATTGTCTCTGGTCCACCACCCTCGCCAACAATGGAATTAAAGCTTCAAGGGCCTGATTTGGATATCCTGTTAGAAAAATCGATGAAATTAAAAGATGAGCTTCATGCACTTGACTCTGTTGACATCGCAACCATTAATGCAGGAACTAGCCAACCGGTAAAAACATATGAAATAGATCGGGATTTCTTGGCTAAAAATGGTATTCCTATCAACCAAGTAACATCCACTCTTCAATTAGCAAATGCAGGTGTTCCATTATCTGATATAAATACCGATAAGGGCAGACTAAATATGGAAATTGTATTGGATGAAGGAGCAGAAAATGCCATTGACCTTAGCGCACTTCATGCTGTTGTCACTTCTACTGAAGGAATGCCAGAGATTTATTCCTATGATGCGTTTATATCTACTAAGTTAGAAGAACAAATGGCGGCAATCACCCATGACAATGGAAAAAGGACGATTACCATTGCTGTCTATGATGCTAGTGAAGGAGACTTTAGTGCAGACACTTCACAAGTGATCGAAAACATGCGTAGCGAACTTACTGCATTAGATGACCATTATTCATTGAGTGAGGACGGAGAGGCAAGCGCTGAATCAGCGTTCTTTGTGGAAGTGGCTCAATTATTTATACTTGTATTATTCCTCATTTACCTGACACTTGCTATTCAGTTTAATTCTTTAATAACGCCTGTTCTCATAACAAGTACTGTATTTTTAGCGGTAACAGGGGCAGTTGTTGGCTTATTTATAAGTGGTCAACCACTGAGCTTTTTAGCTGTACTCGGTATTGTATCCTTATCTGGGATTGTTGTTCGAAACTCAATATTAATTATCGAGTTTATCGAGCAAAATAAACAACGCTATGCAGGTAATACGATGAACGCTATTATCACAGCAGGGCGTGCAAGATTACGACCAATTATTTTAACTACCTTAACCTCAATCGCAGCACTAGCACCTATTATTATTATTGGTGACGTATTATTTAAACCATTAGCAGTTTCCATCGTATCGGGAATTATTTTCTCGACGACTTTAACATTATTATTACTACCTGCTTTTTATCTAACAATGGACCGAATTAGAATCAAAAAGTAGTAGGATTATTTTATGTATAAAGTAAAATGATCTTACAACACAAGCCCCCCTCTTAGAACTAGAGGGGGGGCACCATTTTTTAGATAGCCATATCCTTGTTGATAGCTTCTTTATCTTTATACGTTTCAATATTTAATTTTTTCATAATTTTAGAAGTTAAGGTTCCAGATAAAATGGAGCCATTTACGTTTAATGCTGTGCGTCCCATATCGATCAGCGGTTCAACTGTTATGAGTAAACCTGCTAATGCTACCGGAAGATTCATAGATGATAGGACAATTAATGCTGCAAATGTTGCTCCACCACCAACACCCGCAACACCAAACGAACTAATACCAATGATTAAAATCAAAGGAATGAGGAAATCGAGCGATAGCGGATCGATTCCTTGTGTTGGAGCAATCATTACCGCAAGCATTGCAGGATAAATTCCCGCACAACCGTTTTGACCGATGGTTGCTCCAAAGGAAGCCGCCATATTTGCGGTACCGCTATGAACACCAAGACTTTCTTTTTGTACTTGAATCGTTAATGGAATAGTACCTGCACTTGATCTTGATGTAAATGCAAAGCTTAACACTGGTAATACTTTACGTAAAAAAACAAACGGATTTAACCTAAATAACGCTAGTATAATCATGTGAATAATAAACATAGCGATCAACGCTACATAGGATGCACCGACAAATTTACCAAGTTCAATAATACCTGCTACATTGGTTTGGGCTACTGTATTTGCCATTAACCCTAAAATACCGTATGGTGCCAATCGCAAAATGATCGTTACGATACGCATGATCACAGTGTAAAAGGTGTTGACGATATCTACAAACTTCTCTGCTTGTTCTGGTTGCTTTCTTCTTACACCCAATACGGCAATACCAACTAAAATGGAGAAAATAACAACGGCAATAACAGATGTTGCACGCTCTCCTGTCATATCTAAAAAGATATTAGAAGGAATAAATTCCAGTATTTTTTGTGGTGTGGACATTCCTTCAACAGTCCCTAACGTTTCCTCTAATGATGCGGCACGCTCTGTTTCAGCCTGCCCCATTTCAATTTGGTCTGCATTCAAGTTAAAGATAGATGAACTTGTGACACCAACTACTGCTGCTACCATTGCAGTAGCTACTAAAATACCTATAATCCATGCTGACATTTTTCCTAATTCAGATGATTTCTCTAAATTAATGATTGATTGAATGATCGAAACCATTACTAATGGAATAACAATCATCATTAACAGTCGAACATAGCCATTCCCAACAATGTTATACCAATCTGTTGTGGCAGTGACGATTTCTGAATCAACGGAATAAGCAATTTGCAAAAAGGCGCCTAACAGTATACCGAGACCTAAACCTGCGAATACTCGTTTACTAAACGACACGTGTTTTCGTTGCATGCCTATTAAAACACCTATAAATAAGAGCATAATAGCAATATTAATCAAAATAAAAACTGTATCCATTCTTTTTCCTCCTTATCTATTAACCCTACAAGAATACTTGGATATATTACATGTTATTACTTACTATGTCAAAGTTTATGATTGGTGCATACCATAAAGAGATAATTAGTACTTTGTATCACGGTGCTAAACGTCTGTAAGACCCACATTGATATAGTCTCCCTTTATAGTGATGGATGTGATGTAGGCTTACTACAAACTCATCTAAACACATGAAAAGAGGCTTTGACAAAAGAAATTTATAATTAAAAAAATCCAAACGATTATGAACTGCACCCTGTTAAATAGGCCTTGAAATCGTTTGGATTTTCATTTTTATGAGGAACATTCTACGCACTAACTTATGTTGCTTCGTAGTAAATCTTGAGAGGCTATAGTTGCGTAACAATACGTATTGCATCGTTCGTATTTGATGTTAAGTAAATAGTTTATGTCTCAATCTCTTAAGTTGCTATCGATAGATCTTCTTCTAACACTAATTCAACATTTCCCTGAATTGCCCGTGAGATCATACAGGAAGACTCTGCTTGTTGCACGATCTTTTCCAATCGTCTTAAATGATCGGCAGTTGCTTCTTTTTTTAATGCTACAACAGGTCGGTGCGTGATTCGTTTATAAGTAAATACCCCATTAGTAACATCCACATCCCCTACAGAGCTTAATTCTAAGTGCTCGAGGGGGAGATGTGCTCGTTCGATCATAGCTGCCATCGTTATTAAATAACAGGTGGCAGCAGCACCGAGTAACATTTCGTCTGGATTTGTTCCTATTCCCGGACCATCCATTTCTGGAGGAATAGATATTTTTGTATTTAAATTACCTGCTTGAATATGCCCTACTTCATTTCTGCCACCTGGCCATGAAGCATTTAACGTAAATTGATGTAAGGTCATTTCATCCATCCTTTCCCTCCCCATTATAGTCATGGTTAGCTGTGTGACAAAATGATCTGTTTAAGTTTATGCTTCTGCTTTTTTCTGTTTACCAGATAGGAACCACCCGGCAAGCGCAATGATAACAAGAATCGAGTAAAATATTAATTTCCATACCATAGAGTGTGCGAAATCATGTGGCAAGATGTGCACATCTTCATGGGCTAAGACACTTACTACTAATTTAATCCCAACCCAGCCCACGATAATAAAGGCGGCAATTTCTAAACCTGGACGTTCTTTCAATAATCTCACAAATACATTTGCGGCAAAACGCATGATGATAAGTCCAATCATCCCACCAGCCAGTACGACAAGAAATTGACCTGTATCAAGACTTCCAATCGTACCAATACCAGTTGCAGGCAATGCAACAGCTAAGGCAACTGCTGCTAGAATCGAATCGACGGCAAATGCTAGGTCAGCTAATTCGACTTTTAATACCGTCATCCAAAAGCCACTTCCGCCTTTCTGCTTGGCTTGCTCTGCCAATTCTTCGGCTTCCGTTTCTTCTTTACGTTTCTTCTTAAAGGTATCATATAAATGTTTAATCGAAATAAATAATAAGTATGCTGCACCTATAGCCTGTACTTGCCAGACATCCACAAGGAATGAAATAACAAATAGCGAAGCAAATCTTAAGATAAACGCACCTGCCAAACCGTAAAATAGTGCTTTTTTTCGTTGCTCTTCAGGTAAATGCTTCACCATAATAGCTAAGACAAGCGCATTATCTGCTGCTAAGATCCCTTCCAAACCAATTAATACAAGTAAAACCCATCCATATTCTAACAATAATTCCAACTACTCCATCTCCTTTAAAATGATCCTCACCAGCAGGTAAAGGACCACGCAAAAAAACGAGACCTTTACCACTGATGGTAAAGGTCTCGCCTACAACGTCCGAGTTGCCAATAATGCCGGAGATTACTCCCGAAATGACGACAATTATTGTAACAGCTACTCCCCTTTATGTATGTTATTACTATAAGTCTTTTTTTACTTTCTGTCAATCATTAGATAAGAAAGCTTAATGTGCGTCACGAATTACCTCTTTGTAATACAAGTACACATGTTTTAATAGGGAAGAATTCCGGCAAGTTGATGACCTATTATCACTATCGAGTCTCAGAGCTAGCAATCTCCGTACATCCATTCTTACCATGTACAAAAAAGAGAACCTATACCATCATCGTAATAGCATTAGGTTCTACTTTTTTTCATCCATTATGCACGAATAATATTGTTTATTCTTTCCTCTACTTCTGATTGAATAGTTTGTAAAAGAGTATTGCTTTTCTCTGCATTATCTGTTTTGACACCGAAATAGCTCTTGATTTTAGGCTCTGTACCAGAAGGTCGGAAGCATACCCATGCATCATTTTCTAATAAAAATTTCATCACGTTTTCTTTTGGCAACGTAATGTCTTCCTCAGTTGCACTTGCCGGTAGCTGACGCTTGCTGCTTTGATAATCTTCGATCGCTGTTACTTTTAATCCACCTAATTGTGTAAATGGATTTTTGCGGATATCTTCCATTATTGCTGCGATTTGTTCAGCTCCGTCTTTCCCTTTAAGCGTTAAGGAGTTCAATCCTTCTAAATAATATCCATGTTGTTGATATAAAGTATCTAATGCTTCTAATAACGACTTACCTTTTGCTTTCCAGTAATTCGCCATTTCGCATGCTGCTACTGCTACTTGTACCGCATCCTTATCGCGAACAAAATCTCCAATTAAATAACCGTAGCTTTCTTCGTAACCAAAAAGAAAATGTCGATGATCCGATTCAAACTGCTTAATTTTTTCGCCGATAAATTTGAAGCCAGTTAACGTGTCAATCGTATTAACGCCATAATGAGAGGCAATCGCGCGCCCCATCTCAGTAGTCACAATCGTTTTAATAACTTGGCCATTCTCTAGTTCCTTATCACTCGAATGGGATAATGTATAATCTAATAAAAGGGATCCAAGCTGATTTCCGGTAAGAACTTGATAGGATCCTTTGCCATCTTTAACAGCAATACCTAAACGATCAGCATCTGGATCTGTACCAATTAAAATATCAGCATCAATCGCTTTTCCTTGTTCGATTGCCATCTCAAATGCTTGATGTTCCTCAGGGTTTGGTGACTGAACGGTCGAAAATTCCGGATCGGGAATTGCTTGTTCTTTTACTACGTGTACATTATTAAATCCTATTTGCGCTAAGCCTTTTAATACCAAATCATGCGCTGTTCCATGCAAAGGCGTAAAGACAATATTCACTGTATTTTCTTCTGCTTGCTTTTGGATAGTTTTTAACTCTTTTAGATAAGCAGTATCGACTGTTTCCCCAACCCATTCTAACAGACCTGCGCTTTCTATTTCTTCCTTACTCTTGACGGTAACATTTAATTCGTCTTCTACTTTGTTCACCTCTTCAATGATAGCAGCAGCCTCTTTTAATGGTACTTGTCCGCCATCCTCATTGTATACTTTAAAACCATTATATTCAGGAGGATTATGACTTGCGGTAATCATAATACCGGCAGCTGTTTGTAAATATCGAACTGCAAATGAAAGCAAAGGTGTTGGGCGTAATGATTCAAATACATATGCTTTAATATGATGTGCTCCTAGAACTCTTGCAGCCTCCACAGCAAACTCCTGTGACATATAACGGGAGTCATATGCGATGACAACTCCTCTTTCATCTGCACGTTCGATATTTTTCGTTATGTAATTTGCCAAACCTTCTACTGCTTTACGTACCGTATAAATGTTCATTCGATTGGTTCCAGGTCCAAGCATTCCGCGCATTCCACCTGTACCAAACGTTAAATTTTTATAAAAACTATCTTCTAGCTCTTTCTCATTGTTGGATAGCTCCTCTAGTTGGCTTAATAAATCTTTATCAAGCGCTGTAAATGATGTCCATTTTTTAAATGTATTTTGCCATGTCATATGATTTCCCCCTTAATCCAATATTTATAATCCTATACTAGCATAGTCTATCTATCGTTTCTATTGTTTTCACATAGCAATTGTACAGATCACTTTTTTAATAAAATGTATACATTTTTAGCAAATGGGACTACCAATAGCGGTAGACCATTTAATTTTTGGTATTTTTGCTTCCCTATTATTATCATTCAAATACCATATTTTCCATTTTATATGATAGAATAGTTTTAATGAATATGACAGTAAAGGTTGTGGCATTTTTGTTTGAAAAGAAGAGCATACGGATTCTCGTAACACTCATACTTATTTTCACCTTAATCTATTTAGTCTCTATAACAAGGTTTATATTCGAGCCTGTCGGTGCTTATCTGACTGCAATTGCTGTCCCAATTATTGGAGCAGGGATTATATTTTATATCACTAATCCAATTGTTAATTGGTTAGAAAAAAAGAAAGTACCTCGATTTGCAGGTACACTTATTGTATTTCTCTTGATCCTATTAATCATTACGATCATTATTAACTTCGTTGCTCCTGTTGTACAAAGGCAATTTTCAAACTTTGTGGAAAGTGTTCCAAAAATGGTAGATAATGCGGAGAAACTGTTCGAAATGTGGCAAGAGAATCAAAACATTATACCACCGCAATTTGAAAATACCATTCAAAATGTAATGGATAACTTTAGTCAGTATGCGGAACGAATTACCGCAAGTATTATTGGAGTAATTGGGCAAATTTTCAGTTTTGTATTCGCATTTTTCTTAATTCCGTTCTTTCTTTTCTTTATGTTAAAAGACGGATACAAGTTTGTACCTTTTGTTTCAAACTTTCTAAGCCCTAGTAAAGCAAAAAGCTTCAAAAAATTAACTGCGAACATTAATCATACATTAGCATCGTTTATCCAAGGGCAATTTATTGTTAGTCTTTGTGTCGGGATTATGCTTTATATCGGCTATTTGATCATTGGCTTGGATTATTCCTTATCCTTGGCGTTGTTCGGGTTAGTAATGAATTTCATTCCATTCCTTGGTCCATTTTTATCTGCCATCCCTGCTATTATTGTTGGATTCTTTCAAGATCCGATCTTGGCAGTATGGGCGACAGTGGTTATGGTAGTAGCCCAGCAAATTGAAAGCAACCTTATCTCACCTAATGTTATGGGTAGAGCATTATCTATTCACCCGTTAACAGTAATTACGTTGATTTTAGCAGCGGGAGGAATTGCAGGATTTTTAGGTTTATTATTTGTCATTCCAGCTTATGCAGTGGTGAAAACGATTATTGCGCATTTCTATCATGAATGGGAGAAAAAACAACCGGAAGAAGATCCAGATTTGTTTTAAAAAGTGAAGGATAAACCGATGATATAAGATACCATGGCTTTTCGCCACATATGCTGGCGAAAGCCTTAGTTACCTTATAAAACGAACACTCAATAAGAAGAAACAGACCGGCGAGACAAAGCAAACTTACTTTAAATTTTTAACCATAATGTAATTATTTTGTTCTTCATCCCCTATATAGATAGAGTAAGATCCTCTTTTTTCAAATCCCATCTTTTCATGAAAATCAATAGCATTTTTATTTTTACGCCAAATTCCTAACCAAATTTCACTCTTATTTCTTTCTCTCGCAATATCGATTCCTGTTTGTAACAGTGACTTCCCTAACCCTTTCTCATGAAAGGTATTCTTTACATAAATTCTTTCAATTTCAAGTGCATTATCACCTATTTCATAAGTTTGTGCTTTTCCTTCGTTCACTTTTAAATAGCCTGTCAGGACATTATCTACATATTGGAATAAAAATGTTGAGGATGGATTGGATAATTCTTTTGTAAGTTGTTCGGTATTGAAGGCTTTTTCTAAATATTCATGAATATTTTCGGGTGTGTTTAAATGGCTATAGGTTTCGTTATACGTTTCTGTACCGATGTCCTGTAGCAATTGTAAATCTTCCAGCGTACATTTTTTAATAATTGTCTTCACTTAATCCTCTCCCTTTCATTTATTTGAAAATTAGCATTTGCTATTCGAGCAAATCAAAAAATTTTCAGGTATTTTTAGTATATTGTGAATTTTCCCCACAGTCAATGAAAGCGAATTCAGATTTTGATATTTTTTGATAAAAAAGTGTACTTCGTTTAAAGGAAGTCTCACTATACACTAGGAAGAATACGAATTTTTTTCGAAGTTTCGCAAATTAATAGGACTGATTGGGTCTTTAGCCAAGCTATATTACATGCAAAAAAGCCTTAGCATTCCACGCTAAGGCTTTTTCAGATGGGATTATTCGCCCATAACTTCTGCGATTTCTTCTTGTAGTTTATCAAAAATTGCTGGGTCAATACCTTCTACTTCATCACGATAGTATTGATGCACCGGCTCAGCCACTTCTCTAAACTCAGCAATTTGATCTTCATCCAGTTCAATGATTTCTGTCGGGTTATCTGTATCAGCTTCAATCGTTTCTAGACCAGCTTCATTCTGACTTAGCTGCTCTTCAAATACCCATTCTTGCATTTCTGCAACTGTTTCATCTACAACTTGTTTCACACTATCGTCAAGACTGTTATACCAATCAGTATTCGCTGTAGTCATTGCTACATAGTTATTATGATTGGAAATAGTAATAGTGTCTTGCACTTCATGGAAGCTTGCAGATTCGATAAAGAAAATAGGGTTTTCTTGTGCATCCACCGTTTCACGGTCTAATGCCGTATAAAGCTCGCCCCAGCTTAATGATTGTACGGTTGCACCATAAGCACTATAAGTTTCACGCATTAATGGTGATTCTTGGACACGCATGTTAAGTCCTTGCCAATCAGAAGGTGATTCAATACCAACATTACTAGTCCATGCCATGGCACCTTCTGTCCAGTAAGAAAGAGGTGAAATACTATGCTCTTCATACTTCGCACGCAAATCTTGATTTAATGCTTCACTATTAGTCAATACTTCCTGTACTTGTTCCTGATCAGATGGGAAAAAATAATGAAGGGAAAAAATCTGACCGTCTTGAACTTGCCCACCTGTAAAACCTGGTGACATAACTGCTAGCTCCACGCCACCTTGTTGTAATAATTGTGCCTGGTCTACCTCACTACCTAGTGCCCCATATTCTAATGGCTCAACTGTGATAGCTCCTCCAGTTTTTTCACTAATACGATTGGCAAATTCTGCAGCATACTCATATTGAACTTCTCCTTGAAGCTCCTCTGTTACAAATTGCCAAGTATCTTCTTCAAAATCACCAGTTGCTTCTTCTCCACCTTCGTCAGTTCCTTCTGTAGCTGTTTCATCCCCTGTGTCTTCTGTTCCTTCTTCGTTCTCTCCACCACATGCTACCAGTAATAGGCTAAGTGTGAAAATGGAGACCATCATAAGTAAATACTTTTTGTGAAAAATGATTATTACCCCCTAAAAATGTAGTATTAATTTATTTAAAGCGACTAACTAGTTAGCCTGCTTTATTAACTTAAATTAAGGTTAAAGATAATTGTGGGAACAAAATGAGTAACACACCGATAATCAGTAGTATGATAATAAATGGCGGTGTACTTCTAATTACCTCTAGATAAGGCTTTTTAAATACCGCACTGGCCGTGAAAATATCGACCCCAAATGGTGGTGTTGCTGATCCTAATGCTGCTTGGAATGTAACAATAATTCCAAGGTGAATTAAGTCTACACCAGCTTGTTCTGCGGCAGGTGCGAAAATTGGTGTTAAAATTAAAATGACGACAATTGGATCAACAAACATACACCCGACAAAGAAAAAGATACTGACAATAATTAAAACATATAATGCACTCGGATCTGTTCCCAGAACTGTTTCGGTAATTTGTTGTGGGATTCTCGCATAACCAAGAACCCATGTAAATAGCTGACCACCAGCTACTAAAATGAACACGGCTGATGTAACTAAACCTGTTGAGAGTGCGATACTCGGGATTTTCTTCCACGGTATTGTTCTGAAAATAAGCACTTCCAGAATTAACGCATATAATACGGAAATACCAGATGCCTCAACAGGCGTAAAGACCCCTAAATAAATACCACCAATAATAATGATTGGAAAACCAAGTGGTAATAATGCCTTTCTAAAGAATTTGAATCTTTCAGGCCATGAAACTCTTTCAGCTAATGGAATATTTTTAACCTTTGCATAGATGACACTATATATAGCAAACGATAAAAACACCATAAGACCTGGAATTATACCAGCGATAAATAAGTCACCGACTGATACACCTGAACCTGCTGCCAATGCATATATAATCATCCCGATACTCGGAGGTACCAGAAGCGCAGCATCACTAGAGTTAATGATTAATGCTATTGCACTCGAATCTTTATATCCAATCTTTAATAACCTTTCACGCATCGGCCGCCCGATTGCTACAACCGTCGCCTGTGTCGATCCCGAAATGGCACCAAACATTGTACACGCAGCTGCTGTTGTAACCGCATAACCTCCACGAATGTGCCCAACAAATGCCCCGATAAAATCTAACAATCTATTTGACGTTTTTCCGGACGTCATGATATCTGCTGCAAATATAAATAACGGCACACATAATAATACCGGTGATTCTATCCCTGTTAGCAACTGTCCCATCAATAAGTCCATGTTTAAATTAGGATTAAAGATGAGCATAACGACAACCGGTGCTAATATCAACGGTATCATCATCGGGAAATTTAACAGCAATAATACAATCATTATGCATAATAATGTCGTTAACATAAACTTTTCCTCTCCACAGTTTTATCGTTTAAATAGATAAATCTTCTAATTTTACGTCTTTTTTCTTTTCATCATTATAATCTACTGCATCAACTCCTAAATAAACTTTGTCCTTCGCCTTAGCAGTAAAATTAACAAAGGTATTGCGTAAAAATTGAATACCTGCTGTCACAAAACCGATGGGAATAAACACAGCCATTAAATATCTAGGCAATTCCAAAGAAGTCGTAATAGCCCCCGTACTATGCTCAAACATGACATAGCTGTATGAATAGTACGCCATTAAGAACATAACGATCGCCGTAATAAAGTTAATCATAATCATCATTACTTTTCGCACTTTAAACGGAGCAAAGTCATAGAATGCTGACATACTGATGTGGCGTCCTTTTCTTGCCGCATAAGATATACCCATGAATGTGGCGATAACGATCGCAAATTTACTCACTTCATATGCAAAGTAAAACGCACCTGAGTTAAACACTTCACGTGCTATAACATTCCCAACGATCATGATCGTGATTAATATAATCGCAAAGCTAAGGATGAATTCCTCAAGCCTCATTATCATTTTGTCTATCCAGTGAAATACCTTCACTATTTCTCTTCCTCCCCTACAAAGGACTAACTCGCCGAAATTGTACTATATTTAATGGTACAAAAATGTTGTAGCGTTCACAAATTTACTATAACTTGATTGAGATCAATTAAACTACAAATACTGGTATCTAAAAAAAATGGTCGCCTTTCATGGATATATAATGTCATTTCCTCATAAATAATTCATTATCCTTTAAAAATGGTTCAAGTTTTTCATATTTATGGAAATATTTGTTTATTATTGCATGTGACTTTACTATTTACTGTTACTGATTTACGCTTAATAAAGGAGATAGCATCATTAATTGGGGTGAAAAAAATGACCAGAAAAGAAATAGAAGCGGAAATTGAAGATTTAAAAGCGGATTACACAAGACTATCTGCTGATCTTGAAAAACTAGTATATGTTGGCGCCAATACAGAATATAATGAAAAAGAATTAGAACGTTTAGCCGCACAGATTTCCTCACTTCGCCAGAAGCTACAACAACAAAAAAGCTAGCAACTGCTCGTTGCTAGCTTTTTCCATTTCTTTTTTTCTCTAATTTTTCTTGGATTTTATTAAATTCTTTACTTGGTGGTGTTAAGCTAACAATCGTATCACCTGCTGTTGCTGTTGTTTCTATATCTTCTGTAAAAAATTCAATTTGTTTTGATTGCTTCAGTACAAATAACAGTACCGTTTCCTTATCCCGATCTCTTAAATAATCTTCAAATAAATAACGACCGGTTAACGTAGTTTTTCGTAAGACATAGCCACTCTTTAATTTATATTTGAGATCCTCGATACCTTCTGCTGATGTAAATACTTCCTTTCCACCAATCTTATGATCGAGATCGACTAAATTGTCTCCACTATGACTTTGCTTCGTTAAACGGAATACATTCTTCCGACCAAACTCCGGCAGGAAAGTAGTACAAACCAATGCATTATAAGAATCATATTCGGTCGCCGTTAATAAATAATCATATGGGGTGAAATCGATCGTATACTCCGTCTGCTCCGACAGGATTTCACAATGATTATGACGGACTCCTTCTTTTCTGGCTCGATACAGCCGATCCCATGATGAATCAACTATCATTGCTGGAATATCAAGTTCGTGCATCACCTTTGCTAATGCATTCGTAAAACGGTTAGAGCCGACAATCAGGACTCCAGGCTTCCCTTCAGATGAGAGGTTTAATTTTTTAGCTAACCAACCAATCGAAAAGCCATGCACAACCACTGTAGAGAATACTAATGCAAAAGTTAAAGAAGTAACGAGGGAAGCTCCTGCAAAACCTTCATCTTCCAGTACTGTTGCAAAATAGCTTGCTACTGTTAAGGCAACAATCCCCCTAGGTGCAATCCAGCCAACCAACGTCCTCTCCTGCAACGAAAGCCCGGTTTTGATCGTTGATAAGAAAATCGACAGTGGACGAACGACAAATAGCATTAACAATACATATCCGATTATTTCTGGCCGGAATACATCCAGCAGTGTCTCCATTGTAAGTGATGCCGTCAATAGAATGAACACAGTAGATATTAACAATATAGAAATGTTTTCTTTAAAATGACGCATATCTTTGATCGATGATATACCGAGATTTGCTAATGTCATCCCCATTGCTGTTACAGCTAACAAACCTGTTTCGTGCTTCACTTCATCTGCAATGATAAAACAGGCTATTACGGCTACGAAAACAGCAGGAGACTTTAAAAACTCGGGTATATGGCCTGACTCAAACATCCAGCCAATTACTTTTCCAAAAACAACACCGAGTACCACGGCAAACATCGATGCTAATAAGAAAAACAATAAAGCTGTTGCGTCTCTTCCGTCAGCTGACAGAAATAAGATAAATTCAAACGCGAAGACAGCCAATAACGCACCAAATGGGTCGACAACAATCCCTTCCCACTTGAGGATCTTCGCTGGTGTTGGTTTTAATTTTGATTGCCTTAATAATGGCAAAATAACTGTTGGTCCTGTTACAATAAAAATACCACCAATGACAAATGCAACCGCCCAGGATAATCCTGCTACATAGTGTGCAGTTAACGAACCGAATATCCAGGCAAGAAAGGCCCCCAATGTTACAATACGAAAGACTGGCTTCCCTAGACCTTTTACCTCTTTAAAGTTTAAATTCAGACTTCCTTCAAAAAGGATAATCGCAACTGCTATTGAAATAAATGGGCGATATAAATCACCAAAGGCTTCCTCCGGGTTCATCAATCCGAATATCGGGCCTGCGAGTAATCCTGCTATCGACATAACAACAATGGCAGGTAGTTGAAATTTCCAAGCTATCCATTGGGACCCGACCCCGAGAACTGCAATAAGCATGAGTATTAATAATAATGAGTCCATCACTATTCCCCCCTCCGCATGCTGTTTTTTCTATCTATTTTCACTTTCATTACATTCATTGGAAGCTTACATCATTTTAAAGGTTATTTGAATGGATGTAAATATTTCTTTTTTATAATAAGCTAAATTTTGCATATAGGTATCATCGTGAAAAAATGTTATGCTAACAATGAGTTTATTTAAAGGATGATAAATTATGAATACCTTAGATTTATTAAAAACATATTTTGGTTATGACCATTTCCGCCCTGGTCAGGAACAAATTGTTGAACAAATTCTTACCCATAAAAATACATTAGCTATCATGCCGACAGGTGGTGGAAAATCAATTTGTTATCAAATTCCTGGTCTTGCCCAAGATGGAATTACTCTCGTAATCTCCCCCCTTATTTCACTAATGAAAGATCAGGTAGATGCTTTACAATCCTTAGGTGTTGCGGCTACATACATTAACAGTTCCTTATCAACCGAAGAACAATTTAACAGGTTAGAGGAAATTCGTAATAGAAGATACAAATTTGTTTATGTGGCACCAGAACGCTTTGATTCAAATACATTCTTTGCTGCGATTAATTCATTAGATATTTCTTTGATTGCCTTTGACGAAGCCCACTGTATTTCACAATGGGGGCATGATTTCCGTCCAAGTTATCGCACTGTTGTAAAAGCTGTTAAGCAATTACGCAAACAACCTGTCCTGATCGGATTAACCGCAACTGCCACTAAAGAAGTGATTCACGATTTACAACAGTTGCTAGATGTAAGTCACGATGCAGTTGTTAATACTGGCTTTGCTCGCAACAATCTAACATTCCAGGTGGTCAAAGGGCATGATCGGCAAAGTTATATCATTGATTATTTACAGGCACACCCTGATGATACAGGTATTATTTATGCCATTACCCGAAAACAGGTTGACCAGTTGTATTTTCTGCTAAAAGAGAAAGGAATCTCTGTCCAAAAATATCATGCCGGGATGTCGGAGAAAGCGAGAAAAGAGGCTCAAAATGACTTTATATATGACAATGCACGTGTAATGGTAGCTACCAATGCTTTCGGTATGGGGATTGATAAATCCAATGTCCGTTATGTGCTTCACTATGCCCTTCCGAAAAATCTGGAAAGTTACTATCAAGAAGCTGGTCGTGCCGGTCGTGATGGTGAGCCAAGCCAATGTGTCATTCTTTTTTCCGGACAAGATATTACCTTGCAAAAGTATTTAATAGACCAGTCGGAAATGGATGAGGAGAAAAAGAAAGGGGAATATGACAAATTACAGGCGATGATCAATTATTGCCACACAGATCAATGCCTGCAGCAATATATTTTGCGTTATTTTAATGATACTATTTCTTCAAGTGATGCATGTGGAAGCTGCTCAAACTGTGATAGTGAATGGGAAAAGGTGGACCGCACAAAGGAAGCACAGATGGTACTTTCATGTGTCAAGCGAATGGACCAACGATTCGGATCCAGTTTGGTAGCAAAAGTGTTAAAAGGCTCGAATGATAAAAAAGTAAAGCAATTCCGATTTGATCGTTTATCTACATATGGATTAATGAAAGATAGGACAGAGAAAGAACTAGTTTCCTTTATTCAATTTTTAGTAGCGGAGGACTTTTTGTTATCAGAAGGTGGACGATACCCTGTCCTGCGCTTGGGCAAACGAGCTGTATCTGTTCTGAAAGGAGAAGAAAAAGTATATGTACAGGCAGCTAAAGTGGCGACAAAAGAAGCTGTCGAAT
Organism: Gracilibacillus sp. HCP3S3_G5_2; assembly: GCF_052063305.1. Taxonomy (NCBI): domain Bacteria; kingdom Bacillati; phylum Bacillota; class Bacilli; order Caryophanales; family Bacillaceae; genus Gracilibacillus; species Gracilibacillus sp. HCP3S3_G5_2. The sequence goes on from NZ_JBQHXU010000014.1 coordinate 73,510, forward strand.
ACGATACAGATATGTTTGAGCAATTAAGAAGGGTGCGAAAGTCCTTGGCAGATCAGCAAGGTGTTCCACCATACGTGATTTTCTCTGATAAAAGCTTGCGGGAAATGTCTATTATCAAGCCAACGTCGAGATATGAGATGTTACAAGTTCATGGTGTTGGTGAGCGGAAATTCGAGCAATATGGTGAAGTGTTTCTGGAATGCTTTGCAGAAGAAGCTTAGCACAGTTCTGTTAAAGTGACAGGTATTTTTAACCGATAACTTAACTACTTCTTATATAAAAGAAGTTGGAACAAAAGAATTTATCATTACAAAAATCCAAATGATTATGAACTGCCCCCTGTCAAGTAGACAGTTGAAATCGTTTGGATTTTCCTATTTATTAGGAACATACTACGCAATAACTTATTTTGCTTCGTAGTAATTTTGAGAGGTTATCGTTGCGTAACCATCGCTCCGGCTGTCCACTTTCACTCCTACGCTATTAGAGGTGTTCTACACTATTTACTACAGCTAGGATAGTGACCCATTATTTGATGATAGCTAGTTTTGATCGTAGTGAGTAGATAGCCAGGTTATTTCTCTCATTCGTTGTAGCTTCTAAAATAGCACAGGCCGACCGTTTCGACTCCGGAGGGATTAGCATGATCTGAAGATCCACTTTTGTAAAGTGATCTTCTTTGCAAAAGTTAGCTGAAGAGCATGCCCCTCGGAAAGCGAAACGGTCAGCCGGAGCGGATGCTTTAAACTCGATATCATAAAACTTAAGTGAACATTATCCCTATATCACGAAATAATACTTTTGTATCGTTCGTATTTGATGTTAAGAAAATAGATTATATCCCAATCTCTTTCTATTCATTTCCTTAATCAAAATCGATGGCCCATGCTCCTTGGCGGAAGACAGGTTCTTTTTGTCCATCTTGTGTTTCACCGTCGATGTCTAAGTCTGCTGAACCGATCATGAAATCCACATGTATCAAGCTATCATTCACCCCATGTTTGTCTAGTTCTTCCTCATTCATATCAGATCCACCTTCAAGGTTGGTAGGATATGCTTTCCCTAAAGCAATATGACAGGACGCATTCTCATCATATAGTGTGTTATAGAATATTAAACCAGACTGGGAAACGGGAGAGGCGTGTGGTACTAATGCCAATTCACCAAGCCTTGTAGCTCCTTCATCTGTTTCAAGCAAATGCTTCAACGTATCGTAGCCTTTTTCAGCTTCAAAATCGACTACTTTTCCATCTTTGAACGTTAAACTGAAGCCATCAATCATGTTACCACCATATACAAGTGGCTTGGTTGCCGTTACTTTCCCATCCACTTTATATTTATGGGGCATCGTGAACACTTCTTCTGTAGGCATATTTGGATTAAAGTCTTTCCCATTAGGTAATTTTGCTGAACCACCTTTCCAAATATGTCCTTCAGGTAGTTCAAAACGGATATCTGTACCTTCTGATTTAAAGATCAATGCTTTGTAAGATTTTTTATTCAAATATTCACGTGCTTGCCTTAACATGTTGTTGTGCTCATCCCATGCAGCAATCGGATCTTCCTGATCAACACGAACAATTTGGAAGATTTCTTTCCATAAGCTTTCGATTGCATCTTCTTTCGATTTGTTAGGGAAGATTTTTTGTGCCCAATCACCTGTAGGGATCGAAATGATTGACCATGGAATACGATCATTCATTGTATATTGACGAAACTCTTTCATCGCTTCCCCACTTGCTTTGGTCGCTTTTGCGATTTTAGCAGGATCAATATCCTTTAATAAATCTGGGTTGGTAGAGCGAATATTTAATAAAGCTGCTCCATCTTCCGCAAAGTCTAACTGCTTTCTCACTTGCCATTCAGGAACATTTGTCAACACTTCTTCTGGTGCATAGTAATATTTTAAATAAGTCAATTCATCATCTGACCAATTAATATGTACATTTTTTGCACCCATTTCATATGCTTTGCGAGCTACTATTCTTGTAAAATCAGCTCCCTCAATAGTGGAATTGATTACAAGTGCTTGTCCCTTTTGTAAATTCACTCCTGTTTTTAAAGCTAATTCTGCGTATTTTTCCTGTAGCTGTTTATCTGTCATTATGATTCCTCCTTCAGTTCCTCTATTAAAAGGGATAGTTCTTCCCATCTTTCTATTTTTGCTTCCAATTGTTGTTCCATTGCACTCTGTTTATCGTACAGTGGTTGGATTTTATCAAAGTCACTTCCTGCTTCGGCAATTTCTGTTGCGATTTGCTCGAGCTCTGTTTCCAGTTCTGTTATCTCATCTTCAATAGTATCCCATTCTTTTTGTTCACGATAGGATAGTTTTTTCTTTTTACGCTTCGGACGTTGGTTGGCAGTAGACTTGGTTTGGTAAGTCTCAGCTACTGATTCCTGCTGTTGTTCCCGAAATTCGGAATAATTCCCGTAGAAAAAGCTAAGTGTTTCACCTCCCGTAAAAGCAATAATCTGTTCCACCGTTTTGTCAAGAAAGTAACGATCATGTGATACCGTAATGACCACGCCCGGAAATTGATCTAAATAGTCTTCCAGCACCGATAATGTTTCAGTATCAAGATCGTTGGTTGGCTCATCCAGAAATAATACATTCGGCTCTCGCATTAATACCGTTAATAAATATAGTCTGCGCCGTTCACCACCTGATAATTTCCGGACATATGTCCACTGTTGTGATCTTGGAAATAAAAATCGCTCCAGCATTTGTTCTGCTGTAATGATACCACCATCAATCGTGTGTACTACCTCCGCTACATCACGCACGAGATCAATCACTTTCACACTATCATCGAGTTGCGGATAATTTTGTGTGTAATAACCAATTTTCACTGTCTCTCCGACATCAATTGTTCCTGCATCCGGTTCAATATGACCTGCCAAAATATGAAGTAAGGTGGTTTTTCCGCTGCCATTAGCACCTACAATTCCGATTCGGTCACCTGGCTTGATGAGAAAATCGAAATCTTTAAACAGTAGTTTTTCATTATATGCTTTGCGCAATCCTTTGATTTCCATCACTTTTTTACCAAGGCGAGTGGAGCCTACCTGAAAGTCCAAATCGTGTTTCTTTGTATCAAAAGTTCTCTCCTTCATTTGTTCGACGCGATCAATCCGTGCTTTTTGTTTCGTTGTTCTAGCCTTTACACCTGCCTTAAGCCAAGCGATTTCTTTTTTTAGAATATTTCGATGTTTTTGTTCAGCCTGTAATTCCTGTTCTTCTCGCAATGCTTTTTGCTCTAAAAATGTTTGGTAATTGCCTTCATATGTATATAAGTTACCCTTATCCAACTCAAAAATACGGTTGGTAATCCGATTAAGAAAATAACGGTCATGCGTAACAAGTAAAATCGCACCCTGATAGTTTGGCAAAAATTCTTCTAGCCATTCAATGGTATCGTTGTCGAGATGGTTAGTCGGCTCATCAAGTATGAGTAAATCTGCTGGTTGAATTAATGCTTTGGCAATTGCAACACGTTTACGCTGTCCACCAGATAGATTGGCAATTTTCTCGTCAAATGCAGGCACCCCTAATTTTGTTAGGATTGTTTTAGCCAGTGTCATCGCATCCCAGGCTTCTACCTGGTCCATCTTTTCCTGCATTTTTAATAGTTGATTCTGCATTGCTTCATTTTGTGGGTCTTTTTCCAAAGCTAATACTGCTGATTCATATTGCCGTAAGGTAACCATGATGGCTGCATCTCCATAATAAATATGGTAGAGCACCGTGTCTTCCTCTTCTAACTGTGGATCTTGATCCAAGTATTCTATCCGGTAATCATTCGGATGATCGATTGTACCAGATTCTGCCTGATCCATACCTGCTAAAACTTTTAACAAAGTGGACTTACCTGTACCATTAACCCCGATCAAGCCAATCCGATCATTTCCGGTAATCGCAAACGAGATCCCGTCAAACAATTCTTTCTCACCGTATGTTTTGACTAGACTATCTACTTTAATCGTGCGCATTATATCTTTCCTTTCTAGTTAAGACAACCCGGACAATGCCAATGGGGTGCATCGGTACGTTTTTGCATTTCCTATTGCTGGAAACTGTTTTCTACAAAATTGGTGAAATTAATCTTGAAATAGACTCTTTGATCTTAATCCATAATGAACGCTGTTGATATAAAGAATAGGTAAGGTTCGTGACATGCTCCATATCTTTCTCAAATTCATCAACCAACATTTCTGCAATTGTCTCATTATATAAAAAGGCGTTCACTTCAAAGTTCAAGCGAAAACTGCGAACATCAATATTCGCCGTTCCTACCGATGCAATTTTACTGTCTACTACTATCATTTTAGCATGTAGAAACCCTTTTTGATAAATATAAACAGTTGCACCTGCTTTTAACAAATCGCCAATATAGGAATAGGTTGCCCAATATACAAAGGGATGATCGGGTTTATTAGGAATCATAATTCGAACGTCCACGCCTGAAAGACAGGCAATCTTCAATGCATCCAATAGACTTTCATCCGGAATAAAATAGGGTGTTTGGATATAAATATAGCCCTTTGCTGACATGATCATCTTTATATAGCCATGCTTTATCTGTTCCCACTCAGAATCCGGTCCACTCGAAACTATTTGCATACCGATTTTCCCAGTTGGGACTGCTGTATAATAACGCTCATCATATTCAATATCATGACGGGATGCCTGATTCCAATCAAGAATAAACCTAGTTTGCAAATGTTTGACCGCGCTACCGGTAATACGTAAATGAGTATCACGCCAATAACCGAATCGTTTGTCCTGACCTAAATATTCATCGCCAATATTAAAACCGCCAATATAACCTATATTCCCATCAATAATCGCCAGTTTACGATGGTTACGATGATTAATCTTAAGATTTACTTTCGGGATTAATGGTGGAAAAAAACCTTCCACTTCTGCACCAGCTTGACGCATTCTTTTAATCATTTTTCTGCTTAGTGATCGTGAGCCTAAATCATCATATAAAAAACGAACTTCGACTCCTTCTTTTGCTTTTTTTATCAGGAGATCTGCCAGTCGTTGACCAAGATGATCAGACCTTACTATGTAATACAGCAAATGAATATGGTCAGTGGCATTTTCGATATCTTCCATTAAGGAATTGAATTTCCGGTTTCCATTGGTAAAGATCTGTACGTCATTATCCTGTGAAAAAATCGCATCATTATTACATAAATGAAGGTAGTATAAGTCCTTATATTGGTACATTCTAGAATCATTGAGAAAAAATTCGTCATTTTCAATTTCACGTAATTGCTTTTGAACGGCCGTTTTAACCCCTAATTTACTTTTAGTATCCCAAGTAAAGATCGTTTTGTTACTTAACTTTCGGCCAAAAATAAGATATAGAATAAAGCCAACAATCGGAATAAATGTTAATACCATGATCCATGCCCACGTAGAAGTTGGATTTTTACGCTCTAAAAAGATAATGGTTAACGATAACAGAATATTAAAAATTAAGGTAAAACTAATAATAAGTTGAAAAAACTCCACATGTAGCCCCTCCCTTCTTCTTTACTAATATAGCACAATTATGACCTAGCTAATAGCAATCGCTATTAGCCTAGTCAATCGTAATCGAGCCGTTATCTTTTTCCGTTTTCGGGCCTTTAATTTCTAACACACCATCTTGAAAGCTTGCTTTTGCCGTTCTTTTATCCACAGCATATGGCAAAGTAATGGTTCGTTGGTTACGATGCTGCCTTCTTTCTTTATGATAATAATGATACGATTCATCATACTGTTCGGTTTCCTCTAAATAATCGATCATCACAGTAATTTGATTACCTATTATTCGTAGTTGAATTTGTTCTTTCTTTATTCCTGGTAAATCAACACGCACTATCCATTCCTGTTCGGTTTCTGCAATATCTACAGGGATTTGCCTTGGGACTTTTGCCTGTTCAAAAAAGCTGTCGATCGTTTCCATTACATTTCTTGTAGGTTTTTCATAGAGAAAAGCATCGAGCTTCTTGATAAAATCTTCTCCCCATTCCGGTATTCCACCTTTTTGTGACACTGGATCACTCCTTTCTATACATCGTTATTACTGTTACAATTGATGAGTGACAATACTTATCAGGGTGCTCTTTTATTTTATGCACCTAGATAGTAAATGATCCTGCTGTTAATCACCTTTAATATTCTGAATTTTCTGTTGACGATTTCCAATATATAACTTATAATGAGGACAATTGAATACACATTTTAACTCTTATTAAGAGAGGCAGAGGGAATAGGCCCTATGAAGCCCGGCAACCTTCAGTTTAAACAGTAAATTGAATTGGTGCTAAATCCTACAGGTTTCACCTGAAAGATAAGAGGAGGACGACTAATACATTTCAACCTCTTCTTACTTTTGTAAAGAAGAGGTTTTTTATTTCTAATTAGGAGGGTACATAATGACAAATTCGTTCCAATTTCCAGGTAGTGAAACAAACCTTTTACATGGTGGACAACAAGTCGATCCTGCCACAAATGCTCGTGCTGTTCCCATTTATCAAACAACTTCGTATGTATTTAATAATACGGAGCACGCCCAAAATTTATTTGCTTTAGCAGAAACTGGGAATATTTATTCTCGGATCATGAATCCTACTGTTGATGCTTTTGAACAACGAATGGCCTTGTTAGAGGATGGCGTAGCAGCAGTGGGTACAGCTTCGGGAGCATCTGCCATTACACTAGCTATCTTAAACCTTGCCAATGCTGGAGATGAAATTATCGCCGACAGTAATTTATACGGTGGTACGTTTAATTTATTCAATAAAACATTGCCCAAATACGGGATTGATGTGAAATTTGTCGATGGAACAGATCCAAAGAATTTCCGTAATGCGATTACCTCCAAAACAAAAGCGATCTTCGGTGAAGTGATTACTAATCCTAGTCTGAATGTCTTCGATATCGAAGCAGTAGCGGATATTGCTCATGAGCAAGGAATACCTTTAATTATTGATAATACCTTTGCTACACCTTATGTATGTAAACCGATTAGCTGGGGTGCTGATATTGTTGTCCACTCTGCAACAAAATGGATCGGTGGTCACGGAACATCAATTGGTGGAGTTGTCGTAGATAGTGGAAGATTTAATTGGAATAATGAACGATTCCCTGGATTCACTGAGCCAGATGATACGTATCACGGTATAAGATTCGGGATCGATATCGGACCAGCTGCATTTGCTACCAAATTGCGTGTACAGTTACTTCGGGATATTGGCCCATCATTAAGTCCTCAAAATGCCTTTTATTTCTTACAGGGACTGGAGACATTACATTTACGTATTGAGCGACATGGCGAAAACACAAAAGCAGTTGCTCATTACCTGGAAAATCATCCACAAGTAGAATGGGTTTCTTATCCAGGTTTGGAGAATCACCCTTCTCATCAATTAGCCAAAAAATATTTATGTAACCATTTTGGCTCTATTATCGTCTTTGGTATAAAAGGTGGTCGAGATGCTGGTCGTCAGATAATCGATCATATTCACTTATGGTCTCATGTAGCCAATGTCGGAGATGCAAAATCATTAATTATTCACCCTGCATCTACTACACATCAGCAGTTAAATGGAGAAGAATTAAAAGCATCTGGTGTTACCGAAGAGTTAATTCGTCTGTCTGTTGGGATTGAAACAGCAGAGGATATTATCGCAGACCTAGATCAGGCGATCGCTAAAGCAACTAATAGTGAACCAACTATTAAGCCGGACGCTGAAAAAGCTATTGCTTGGGCACTTTCCTCACCTTTCGCTCGAGAGAATGAAGGAATTCGTCCGAAAACAATAGCTGTAGCTGGTGATATTGATAATTCAGAAGCACTGACGAGATTAAATAAACTAGGTTATAAGATTATTCCGGCAAATGCTGTCGATGGCGCTATCGATATTTTATTTGTTACTAATAGTGAAGAAGCAGCAAATGCTTATACCGATAAAGCAAAAATTGTCTGGTTTGCCAAGGAGCAAACCAATCCTGAAACGAAGCGCAAAGCAGAAGCAAGCGGACAAATCGTCATTGAAAATAAATGTCCGTTCCAGGAAGCAGATCGCTTACGCCGCGGAGAATAAATTCATTTTCTCCCTGAATAACGTTATTTATCTCCCCAAGATAAATATATATAATAAGACCGCAGACCTTTGTAATGGCTTGCGGTCTTATCGTGTTTAACAGCATATTTTCCTATTTACCCTGAATTCTTGATTGTGGTACAATACATAACATTATACAAAAACAAGCATTTTCAGCTATCGAATTGCATATTGTTGAAACACATACAAATAAATACATTTTGGGATACGAACATGATATGTGCTTGGCGAGATACCCTCCATTGTTCAGGGAATATCTCTCCACTTATCTCGTGAGCAGACTCACCTATCTATTTGATTTTTGTTAACAAATCTAAAAGACGGGTATAATCAAATAAGAGACTTTTTAATGTAGGTGTTAGTGATGAACAAAAAGGTATTCTTTTTTCTTATAATATTTATCCTCATTACCGCAATCGGTATTTTTCTATTATTTCTCCAAACTGACCAAAACGAATCCCAAGATGCTGACTCTCAACCTAGCGATGAGGAAGAAGCATCTGAAGAAATGATGGAAGAAGAAGCAAATGATCAGGAAACAGGGTCAATTACCCGAAATGTACGGGAGGCAGTAATGGAGGCACTTAACTTCTTTCAAAAGGATACTCACATTGTGGCGATTGGTGATTCCTTAACACAAGGTGTGGGGGATGAAACAAATAATGGTGGTTATATTGGCATTTTAGAGGAACGGTTAGAGGAACAAGATATTAATGTCACATTTGATAACTATGGGAAGCGTGGTAATCGTACAGATCATTTGCTGAAAAGATTGAACGAGAACCCTGAGATTACTAGATCATTGGAAAAGGCAGATATGGTCCTTATTACGATTGGCGCAAATGATATTATGCAAATAATGAAGGACAACTTTATGAATCTTACAGAAGAACCATTTATTGAAGGACGTGAGCCGTATGGTGAGCGGTTAACACAAATATTAGCGCACATTACTTCTGTTCAGCCAGAGGCTGAGATTTATCTATTAGGATTTTTTAACCCTTTTGAGAGATACTTTGGAGATATTGAAGCACTAAATCAGATTTTGACACGTTGGAATAATGAAAGCCTACAAGCAACCAATCAATTTGAACAGGTTCATTATATTCCGATGCAGGACATTTATCAGTATGAAAGTGAGAATGTGTTTGCCGATGATAATTTCCACCCGAACCACAGAGGATATGAATTAATGGCGGAACGTGTAATTACTTACTTAGAAAATGACTTACAACAAGTTCAAAATTAAAGGATGACATTCATGAAAGAGAAAAAAGCGACGAATTGGAAAAAGTTATTTGTTACCTTAGCTTCGATTAATTTTCTCCTTCTTTTTGGCATAATACTCTTTATATACTGGCCGGTCCCTAGCGCAGAACCGCCAGAAAAAGTATACCTGGAGGAGGAAGCGGGAGCTGAATTCACCATCCGCTCAAGTAAAGAAAACTTGAATCAATTGATCAATGCTTATATTGCCCAATTACCGCAGTTGGGTAATATTCAATATTCCTTTCGACTCGATGAGGAAGTGCACTTAATGGGGAGTGTCGAAGCTTTTTCTACAGAGGTTCCTGTCAACATATCATTTGAACCAGTAGTACAGGAAAATGGTGACATCATTCTTCAGTCAACTGGGATGTCCCTAGGATTATTACGATTGCCCCAGGACCGAATTTTACAATATGTTAGCAGTCGTGTGGAAACCCCTGATTGGATTACAATCAATCCCAAAGAAGAGCGTATTTATATTGCTTTAACGCAAATGGAATTAAAGAGTAATTTCCATGTAAAAGCCCAGCAAATTGATTTAGCCAATGATAATATTGCCTTTCGCATTAAAGTGCCAAATGATACGTTAGGGTTAGAATGAGGCCAAAAGCCTGGCCTTTTCTAGTTTTGATATTACCCTTTCTTTTCAATTAATCCATTTTGATAGGCATAAACAGCTGCCTGCGTGCGATCTTGTACTTCCAACTTACTTAATATATTGCTGACATGTACTTTTGTCGTTTTTAATGCAATAAATAGTTCGTCGGCTATTTCCTGGTTAGTCTTACCTTGGGCAATCAGTAATAAAATTTCCATTTCTCGGTTGGTTAAGCTTTCATGTAAGCTTTTCGATTTTCGGCTGCTAAATTTCGCCATCATTTTCGCTGTCACTTCTTTTTCGAGAACAGATTCCCCTGCATACGTATCACGAATTGCTGCTGCGATTACATCTGCTTTTGACGTTTTTAACAGATAACTTGTTGCACCAGCTTCTAATGCAGGATAGACCTTATCATCGTCAATAAAACTAGTGACAATTAAAATTTTCGCTTCCGGCCATTCATTAATGATTTGGCGTGTAGCCTCAATACCGTCCATTCCTTCCATGACTAAGTCCATCAAGATGACATCTGGTCTATGCTCTAAGGCTAATTCTACTGCCTTTTGACCATTGTCAGCCTCAGCTATCACATCAATATCCTCTTGTGTGGTCAAATAAGCACTTACGCCGATTCGCACCATTTCATGATCGTCAACAAATAATACTCGTATCACTATTATTCACCTTCTTCACTGATTAATGGAACACGTACTTCTATTTTCGTTCCCTCATTTGACAAACTTACGATAGTAAGGCGCGCACCAATTTCAGCTGCCCGCTCATACATATTAGTTAGGCCATACGAGCTATCCTTTTTCTCCTCTACGTGAAACCCGATACCATCATCGACAATTCTCAGAATCAAAAAGTTATCCCGTTCAATTAATAACACGTCGATAGCAGAAGCTTTAGCATGCCTTAGCGCATTGGAAAGAGCTTCCTGCAAAATTCGAAACAGCTGATCCTCGATCCCCTTGTTCACGTTGATTTCTTCTAAACGCCAAGAGATCTCCATCGGTACTTTAGCATGGAGCTCCTCCAATAGTTGCTCCATCCCTTCATTCAAGGATTTATCTTTTAATAAGACAGGGCGTAAGTGCAGGAGCAATGCACGCATTTCTAATTGTGCCTGTTGAATCATTGCTTCGATTTGATGCAGTTGTCTTGTCGTTATTTCTTTTTGCTCTGAATTTGATGCAATGACAGCAGAAACAAGCATTGAAGCTGCGAAAAGTTCTTGACTAACAGAGTCATGCAACTCTCTTGCCAGCCGGTTACGCTCCTCGGAGATAACCTGGTTAATCGTTTCTTCCTGTGCACTTGCTCTTTCATCAATTAATTTTTGCGTACGTTTCGTCTGATCCTGAATATACTGCTGTACTTCTTTTAAGCGGCTATGCACATGATTCATTTCTTCATAGGAGATAGGCTCTGAAAAAGATTGATTTTTTAGTAATCTGGTTAAACTGTTCTCTAAAAACTGAATCCGACGCTGCCAAACGACCGCAACGATAATTCCGATAACTGATCCAAACAGAATCGTAATAGTCGGTAGCATCACCACAAATGGAATCTCTAACACCTTTGTTGACCATAATAATTGCCAGTTTTCAATCGGAAATGCTAGATAGTAAAACACACTCAAAATAATGAGAAGAGACAAGGAAAACAAAGAAGCAGTAGCAATCATTCTTGTATATAATTTCATCCTCTTCTCACCTCAAGCTTTCCGGCAATCATTTGGGTAAAGATTTTTACCCTTTGAGGTGAACCATGGTATCCTTTTGTTTGCAATTGAATGTGACGGTTAAAGGCATTTTTTTCCTCGTGATCAAAAGCTTCAATATCACCAAAAACAACGGTATGGTCAATGGTTACTTCGATATCATATGGTACAATAATAACAATTTTTCCGGCGAGATGACGAATGACCATGACAGATTCTTCTTTTGGCAGCATGGTATCATTTAAATCTATCAACACATCACCGACTGCTGATTGAATATTCAGGTCCTGCCATGAGAAACCTTTTTGTGTTGTATGATATTTACCAAACCATTTATTTTGAATCACACGATCCTCGTATAATGTTTCTTCTGTACTATCAATATGCTTTGGCAGTGGCTTGGTCTCCTTTTGTTTCTGTTGATACCAATGCCAAATAAAATAAAAAAGAATAACAAAAATAAAAAAGCGAATGATAAATGTATTAATAACTGCAATAAAGACAATGAATGCGCCACCCCAGAAGAGTGTTTTACCTGTTGTAGTTTGGAAAGATCGTCTTCCAAAGTACATGCCAACTGCCCCTAGTGCAATAAGAAAAAGGAGGCCAGCATCCATAAAAATAAATTCTATGAGTAACAATACACAGCCAATAATTAAAATAATCTGTAATAGATCGTTGTTTGCTTTTTTTAACATAGTGAAATGGGCCTCCTTTTTGTCACATAGATAGTGATAATAAAAGGTGCAGGATTATCTGCACCTTTATAGAATAGCATGTTTTTAGTTAGAATTTGTAGCTTTTTTTTCTAATTCTTGAAAGCGTGCATCTAATGTATGCAAGCGGTAATCTGTCTGAACACGTTGTTCAAGACGTTCTATATAGCTTTCCAACTCGGCAAATTTTGAAGCACTTTTGGAAACTAATTCTGTTTCCAGCACTTTATTCATCCCTTGTTTGGTGCGGGCAACATTTTCCCTGCTCTTTAATTCAAGGCGTTTTACATAGAGATCTTTTAATTTCTGTTTCATTTGGATATATTTTGTTTCGAGCATCTCGAGATCTTTAACTGATTTATCGGCCATTTCATTTAATTGAGAAACACGCGCCTCAAATTGCTCTAATTCTGTTCGCGCTTCAGCCTGCAATGCTGCCTCTTGCATTTCCTCTGCTAATTGAACCTGACGTTTGCGTTTTTCAACCATCATTTTGGCATGATTCAATTCTTTAGCAATATCATTTTTTATTTCATACTGTTTTTCCACAAGCCGCTTAATTTTCTTTACTTCCTGCTCACATTCTCGAATGTACTGATTAACGTGTGCGATTGGGTTCTTCTCCTCTTTTCGATCCATTGCCTCATGTAAATCCGCCATCACTGAATCTTTAATACGTGTAAATATGTTTGACATGTTATATTCCTCCCTCAATAAAGTTAATTTTTCTTCCAAATACTCGCGTATTCTCAATATTTTATAAACACTAGTTAGTTGACACACCTTATAGATAGTTAAAAATTGAAAGTAATTCA
>NZ_JBQHXU010000015.1:0-79057 GCF_052063305.1 Gracilibacillus sp. HCP3S3_G5_2
GCGATAGCGGAGAGGTCACACCTGTTCCCATGCCGAACACAGTAGTTAAGCTCTCCAGCGCCCATGGTAGTTGGGGCTCGCGCCCCTGCGAGAGTAGGACGTTGCCAGGCTTGTATCTTTAAAAAGAAATAGACTATATTATTAATTCATGTTTATTCTATTATTATTATCGCGGGGTGGAGCAGTCTGGTAGCTCGTCGGGCTCATAACCCGAAGGTCGCAAGTTCAAATCTTGCCCCCGCAACCAAATTTTCTTACTACGTTGAATACTAAAATATTATTGTTTTAACAAGGTCCGGTAGTTCAGTTGGTTAGAATGCCTGCCTGTCACGCAGGAGGTCGCGGGTTCGAGTCCCGTCCGGACCGCCATTTTATGACTAACAAATAGTAAACCTTAAGTTTTGATACTTAAGGTTTTTTTGTTTGTTTAAAACGATTATAATAGATAAGAACGAAACAGTGAAATAGAGGTATTTCTTCTGTCACCATGCCTTATGATTTGATATGATGTGTGTATGTTGTTATGTTTGGAGGTGAGGTTGTTGGAGGAATTTGATTTTATTAATTCCATTCAGCCTGATTTTTATCGACAATCTTCCGTAATTAAGGGGATTGGTGATGATGCAGCGATAGTAAGGCATACTAATGAAGATGTTATCATGACGGTTGATACGATGGTGGAGGGTGTTCATTTTTCCTCTAAGACAACGGAACCCTATCACATTGGTTATCGTGCCTTAGCTGCTAATATAAGCGATATTGCGGCAATGGGTGGTAAGCCAGTATCTTATGTTGTTTCGATTGTCATACCAGACAACTGGTCCTCAGAAGATTTACGCGAAATTTATCACGGTATGGACGGTTTAGCAAGAGTATTTAATATGGATCTAATTGGTGGTGACACAGTATCAGGCAAGCAGTTAGTCCTTTCCATTACCGTATTAGGAACTGTTTTAAAAGGAAAGGCTAGATATCGCAGTGATGCACAAGAAAATGATATAATCTTTGTAACCGGAACACTTGGTGATGCAGCTTGTGGTTTACATATGCTATTAAATGGCTCTCAAACAGATTATGATCACTATCGATATTTTATTAATCGACATCAGATGCCAATGCCAAGGGTTTCTTTTATCAATCAGTGTAGCCATATAAAGCGAATGGCTTTAAATGATGTCAGTGATGGAATTGCGAATGAAGCAAACGAAATAGCAAAGGCTTCTGATAAAACTTTGATTATTGATTATCATAAGGTGCCAAGCCATCCACAACTATCTGATTTTTCACCTGAACAACGTTTCAACTGGGTAATGTCAGGTGGAGAGGACTTTGAATTGATTGGCACTGTATCAGAAAGAGATTGGGAGCAAGTAAGGAAAATAGCACAACAAACCGATATCGATATTTCGGCAATTGGTGTAGTGCAAAATGATAAGAAGAAGAATGGTACAGTATGGTTACGTCATCATGATGAATTAAAAAAGTTGGAAAAATCGGGTTATACACATCTAAGAAGGTGAAATAATGAGTCTATATATCTTCGAAGCAAAAACGGAAGAAGAAACTAGACGTTTAGCAAATAAATTAGCAATACTTCTGCAGCCTGGCGATGTCTTGACACTAGAAGGTGATTTAGGTGCAGGAAAAACTACATTTACCAAAGGACTTGGAGCTGGTTTAGGGGTCACCAGAACTATCAACAGTCCGACATTTACTATTGTAAAGGAATATATGGGAGAAATTCCGTTATATCATATGGATGTTTATCGTTTAGAGAACAGTGAAGAGGATATCGGCTTTGATGAATATTTCAATGGTGATGGTATTACTGTAGTGGAATGGGCTAGATTTATTGAAGAATTTCTTCCAGATGAACGATTACAAATTCAAATAAAAAGAGTCGATGAACATACAAGGAAAATAATTTTTGATCCAATTGGTGATCACTTTGATTCAGTATGTAAGGAGCTATATTAATGATTGTATTAGCAATTGATACTTCTAATCAAGTATTAGGAGTTGCCGTAAGTAAAGATGGTGAAGTAAAAGGAGAATATATTACCAATATAAAGAGAAATCACTCGATTGGCTTAATGCCAGCAATAGACTATGTGATGCGCCAAACGGAGACAACACCTGACCAGTTAGACAGGATTGTTGTTGCGAAAGGTCCAGGCTCTTATACGGGTGTACGTATCGGTTTAGCCACTGCAAAAACCATGGCATGGACATTGAACATTCCAATAGTTGCTATCTCGAGTTTAGAATTATTAGCGCATAATGTGCGTCAACAAAATGTACTTATTTCTCCTTTTTTTGATGCACGTAGAGGTTTAGTATACACAGGCTTATATGAAAATAACTATGACCGGATTCATGTGAAAAAGGAAGATCAAAACATTTTATTAGAACAATGGTTGGATGAACTGAAAAGCTATCAAAAGCCTGTTCTGTTTTTAAGTCAGGATATGAAACAACATCAAGGGATAATTAAAGACAAATTAGGGAAATTCGCCAATTTCCCTCCTGCTATCGATCATCTTCCTCGTCCAGGTCAATTAGCATTGTTAGGTGAACAGCGTAATGAAGAGAATATACATGAACTAACACCGAACTATATTCGGTTAGTAGAAGCAGAAGCAAAATGGTTAAAGGAACAAGAACAAAATGGTTAAGATTCAATTTCGTAAAATGAAAGCATCTGATATAGATGCAGTGCAAGAGATAGATAAACGCTCCTTTCCGATCCCTTGGCCAAAGGATATATATGAAGAAGAATTAACCAAGAACCAATATGCACAGTATTTTGTCGCAACCCTAGATGAAAAGATAATAGGTTTTTGTGGTTCATGGATGGTGATCGATGAAGCGCAAATAACCAATATTGCGATTGATCCGGATTATAGAGGAAAAGGATACGGACAAGGATTATTTCAATATGTTATTAATTATGCTGTTGCACATGGCATTCGCCATTTATCATTGGAAGTTAGAGTTTCTAATCTAACGGCCCAGCAAATGTACAAAAAGTTTGGAATGCAACCTGGGGGAATCCGAAAAAATTATTATAGTGATAACCAAGAAGATGCTTTAGTATTGTGGGTGAATTTATGAGTGAATATATTGTAGGTATTGAAACAAGCTGTGATGAAACAGCTGCAGCCATTATAAAAGACGGTCGAGAAATAGTTTCTAATGTAGTAGCATCTCAAATCGAGAGCCATAAACGTTTTGGTGGCGTAGTCCCTGAAATAGCTTCCCGACATCATGTAGAGCAGATGACGATCGTTTTAGAAGAAACATTTGCAAAGGCAAATTTAACTATGAAGGATATAGATGCAGTTGCCGTAACGGAGGGACCTGGTTTAGTCGGTGCACTTTTGGTAGGTGTCAATGCTGCGAAGGGATTAGCCTATGCTCATCAAAAACCATTAGTCGGTGTTCACCATATTGCTGGTCATATTTATGCTAACCGATTGGAAAAGGAATTTGCATTTCCACTGTTAGCTTTAGTCGTTTCCGGTGGACATACTGAACTGATACTGATGAAAGAACATGGTGATTTCGAAATTATTGGGGAAACAAGAGACGATGCTGCAGGTGAAGCATATGATAAAGTGGCGCGAACTTTGGAATTACCTTATCCAGGTGGCCCTAAGATTGATCAGTTAGCACATCGAGGAGAAGCTAACATTGAATTCCCGCGTGCATGGCTAGAAGAGGATTCCTATGATTTTAGTTTTAGTGGATTAAAATCAGCTGTTATTAATACATTGCACAATGCCAAACAAAAAGGTGAAACGTTAAAACAAGAAGATGTAGCAGCAAGTTTTCAAGCAAGTGTTGTAGAGGTCTTAACAGAGAAAACCTTTCAAGCTGCCAAACAATATGGTGTGAAACAAGTGATTGTTGCAGGCGGTGTTGCGGCTAACAAAGGGTTGCGAGCAGCGATGCAAGCTAAGTTTGAGCCGGAAGAAGCTGTAGAATTACTATTTCCATCATTATCGCTATGTACAGATAATGCAGCAATGATTGCAGCAGCAGGATCTATTGCTTTCAAGCAAGGACATCGCGCACAATGGGATTTAAATGCTAATCCGGGGTTAAACCTAGAAAGGTATGCTAGTAGATCGAAGCTAGAACGCTAATAAGTTCTAGCTTTTTTCATTTGGAAAGAAAGTATAAAATCAGCGTAATGACCGTGTTAACGAAGTAGATTTTGAAATGTATGATGTAGATTTGCAACGCTCCGGTTAGAAGTAGTTTGAAATGATATGTAGACGGAAAGCATCGCTCCAGCTGTCCGCTTCCCTTTCCGTGGGGTTTTACCTTCAGCTAACTTTTCCAAGCAAAAACTGCTTGAAAAAGTGGATCTTCAGGTAAAACAGTTTCCACAGGAGTTGAAGCGGGCGACTTCCGCTATAAAGCAGCTCTACAACGTAAGTGACAGCTAACTTTTTGAGGTTTTATACAATGTAAAATTAAAGACGTAATGTCCGAACGGTAAAAAATGTAGATCGTTATTTAGCGAAGTGGGCAAGCCACAGCGGTTGTTACGCCTATTATTTATGTCAAAATAACTCTTTGGACAGGACCGGGTGGGCTTTCCCGGTTTTTCTTACTGCTAAGAAAAAGAGAAATGTCTTAACAGTAAATCGGATTTTTATCCACAGCTCATTCAAAGCAAATGTGGATGATTGCTTAATCCTTATGATATCAAGGATTTATAACGCTTTAAAAATGTGGATAAAACACACTCTAAATGTGGATAATGTGGACAAAGTTCTTGATAATTGATTTGCAAGGAGTGAATAAGTGGATAAGCATGTGTATAAATAATAACAAATATATTTTGATAATCATTCATTAACACTTTACAAATCAGAAGAATATGTGTATTATTTAGTTGCACAAACAAATAAAATAAAAGAGGAATTATATTATGTTAAATGTATATTTGAAAGAATGTTTATATTTTACATCAAGTCGTTTTACGAGAATTATAACGAAGATGGCTGAGGAAGAATTTACCCGAAGCGGCTTATCACCAACTGCAGCCTATTTATTAATGGTTCTATATGAGAATCAAGGGCTGTCACAAAAAGAAATTGGCGAAATATTACATTTACGACCCTCAACTGTTACACGTATTTGTGAAAAACTGAAGATGAAAGGATTGGTTTACAATAAAGTTGAGGGACGCACATCCTATATTTATACCACGGAGGAAGGAAAAGAACTGGAGGCAACGATCTATGATTGTTGGATGAGATTACGTGACCGCTATGCCGAAATACTAGGACGAGAAACAGCGGATGAACTCTCAGTTCAGCTAGAACGTATGAGCGATGAGTTAGAAAAATTATAGTGGTTGAATTTTCTTCAACCATTTTCTTATAGAAAAATAGTTGCTTGTGCAAACAAGTATTTTGTGGGGGTGATTGATGAGTAAAAGAGAAAATTAGAAAACACATAAATCTGAGGAAAAGAATAGAAGGAGGAGAAATGATGTTACAAAGACAAATGAATGAAAAGCAAAAGCCAATTTTAGTTTTAGGTGGTAACGGAAAAACCGGAAAGCGTGTTGCGGAACGTTTATTATCGATGGGCCTTCCTGTAAGAATCGGATCAAGGCATAGTGAACAACCTTTTTACTGGGAAGATAAATCAACATGGCAAAAAGTATTAGAAGATGTAGCTGCTGTGTACATTGTGTATAGTCCTGATCTTGCTGTACCATGTGCTGCCGAGGATATTAAGAAGTTTACAAAGATAGCTTTACAAAATAATGTAAAACGCCTTGTATTACTATCTGGCCGTGGTGAAGAAGGAGCGGTAAAAAGTGAAAATGAACTAAAAAATTCAGATGCTGATTGGACAATATTGAGATCAGGCTGGTTCAATCAAAACTTTAGTGAAGCTTTTTTGCTTGACCAAATCAGAGAAGGTATTATTGCATTACCTGTGGGTAAGGTTACGGAACCATTCATAGATATAGATGATCTTGCGGAAGTTGCTGTAAAGGTGCTAACAGAAGATGGACACATAGGAAAACTATATGAATTAACAGGGCCAAGATTAATGACATTCCAAGAAGCAACAAATGAGATATCTGCTGTTATACAAAGCAATATCAGTTATATGAAGTTAACTAATCAGCAATTTAAAGAAGGATTATATGAAGCTGAGACACCTGCACCTACAATAGAACTGCTGATGGAATTATTTACATCTGTGCTTGATGGAAGAAATTCTTTTTTAGGAGATGGAGTACAACAGGTGCTAGGACGTGAGCCAATAGATTTTACAGAGTATGTTCAAAAAACAGTCAAAACGGGAGTATGGGGTGAATAATGATCAATATATTGGACCATATCCATGTTCTTCTGATTGTGGTTACGATTATCGGAATTGGGATAAATGCAGGGATATATTTTGCCTTTTCTACATTCATTATGAACGCTTTGTCACAAACATCCCCTGAAAAAGCGATTACTACTATGAAGTTGATAAACATTCATATTCTTAATGTCTGGTTCGGAATAGTTTTTGGGGGATCGAGTTTTCTATGTATTCTACTAGGGATCATTACAATTTTTACATGGAATGGATCAGTTTCGATCATTATATTGATAGGAAGCTTTCTCTTCCTGATAGGAACTATTGCAGTAACAATGTTTTATAATGTACCATTAAACGAAAAATTGGATAAATCCGAAGCAAGTGCGAGTGATGCGAACAAAATATGGGATTACTATCTACAACACTGGACAAAATGGAATCATGTTCGGACAGTGAGTTCCATATGCTCCATGGTATGTTTTCTTTTGGTTTTGATATAGTGGCGTGTTAACAAAGAGCATTCTTGACATGGAGAATGCTCTTGACCACTAAAAATAAAAAAAGATACAAGAGAGATCTCTCGTATCTTTTATTCAACAATCGCGCCCGTTAATGGAGCACCTATTTATCACCATGAAAAAACTATTGCTAATATAAACATAACCAGCCATAAAATCACACCAACCAAAATAAAAACAAGAAATACTTTTAACGCATCAAATACAGAAACTATTGTAAACCATCCACTTAATAGCAATATAGGATAAACAGTTATTAGCATGATTAAAAAATGAACAACACTTTGCTTAGTTAAACTCCAATGGTCTATATTATAAATTACGGTTGTTGCACCAACAAAAAAAGCGATTAAACTTGCAAAAAATGTGCTTTTAGCATCTGAATATTTTTCTTGATAATTAAGTAGTAAAGCGATTCCACTCATAATAATAAAGGGTATCCCACCTCTTAAAAGAGCATTGATAACCAAGACTTTTTTTCACCTCTTTCTCTTTTACTGTTATAGGTTATTCGTGTAATGTTTCCCATTCTTCCATTAATGATTCTAATCTTGCCTTTAAGGAATCATTTTGATTAGTTAGTTCCAATGCTTTTTCATGATCTTGAAAAACATCAGGATCACATAACATTTGGTCAATTTCTTCCATTTCTAACTCGAGTTGGTCAATTTCATCTTCAATTTCCTTAATTCTACGTTCTTTTTTTCGTTGTTCTTTCTTTAATTGCTTTTCTTTTTCATAATTAGATTTGGTATGATCGGATTTCTCTACTGTTTTCGTTTCTACCATTTTAAGTTCAGCAAGCTCTCGCTCTTCTTGTTTTTTCTCTACATAATAATCATAGTCACCTAAATAGAGCGTTGTTTTGTCTGCTTGCATCTCTAGTACATGAGTAGCTATTCTATTAATAAAGTAACGATCGTGGGAAACAAATAATATCGAGCCAGGATAGTCGATCAAGGCAGCTTCTAACACTTCTTTACTATCCAGATCTAAATGGTTGGTTGGCTCGTCTAGTAACAGGAAGTTAGCTTTCTCCATCATTAATTTTGCCAAAGCGAGTCGTGCTTTCTCACCACCACTTAAAGCAGAAACGGTCCGTAAGACATCATCTCCGGTGAAAAGGAAGTTACCTAGAATCGTACGAATGTCCCTTTCATTCATCATCGGATATTCATCCCATAATTCATTCAATACCGTTTTCTTTGGATGTAATTGTGTTTGTTCTTGATCATAATAGCCAATTTGTACATTTGTGCCAAGTTGAATCTCACCTGAAGCAGGATCTAGCTGTCCGATAATCGTTTTTAATAAGGTTGATTTTCCAACACCATTTGGTCCGACCAATGCAATACTATCTCCACGTTCCATGTGCAAGTTAAGGTTGGAAAAAATGAAAGGATCTGTTTCACGATAGCGAAAGGATAGATCATTCATTTTTAATACGTCATTGCCACTTCTACGATCAATCGTAAAAGAGAACTTTGCCGAGTTTTCATCTCCTGCAGGTTTGTCCATGACTTCCATTTTTTCTAATTGCTTTCGTCTGCTTTGGGCACGTTTAGTAGTGGAAGCACGTACAATATTTTTCTGAATAAACTCTTCCATTCTTTTCATTTCATTTTGTTGTTTTTCATACAGCTTAAGGTCGCGCTCATAGTTTGCCGCTTTTTGTTGTAAATAGTCACTATAATTTCCGTGATACTTAGTAGAATGATGCCGAGAGATTTCATAGACAATATTCACGGTTTTATCAAGGAAGTAACGGTCGTGGGATACGATGACGACAGCACCCTGATAATTGTTTAAATAACCTTCTAACCAGGTCAAGGTTTGAATATCCAAATGGTTGGTAGGCTCATCTAGAATGAGAATATCAGGCTTCGTTAATAACAGTTTCCCTAATGCCAGCCTTGTTTTCTGCCCGCCACTTAGTGTAGCGATGGAGGTTGTCCACATGGTTTCAGGAAAATCAAGACCATTTAACACTGCTTTGATGTCCGCTTCATACTGATATCCGCCGGCAAGCTTAAAATTTTCCTGTTTTTGATCATAGCTAGTAAGTAGCTGCTCATAGCGTTCACTATCAGCAATCAAATCAGGATCACCCATTTGTTGCTCCATCTGGCGCAATGTGCTTTCTTCCTTTTGAAAATGCGCAAATATTTTGAGCATCTCTTCCCAAATTGTTTCATTGGAGTCTAGGCCGGAATGTTGGGCAAGGTACCCCAATGATACCTCTTTTGGTTTATGAATTTCCCCTTCATCATAACTAAGTTGATTGGAAATAATATTTAAAAGTGTCGATTTACCAGCACCGTTACGTCCTACAATGGCAATACGGTCGTTACTTTTTATCTCTAGTTTTATATTAGACAAGATCAGTTCTGCACCAAATCTTTTTGTTAAATTGTTTACTTGTAAATAAATCATCTGCTTTTCACCTCTAATATGTTTAGTGTATCGGAAAGCAGATACCACTGCAAGCACGGTTGATTAGGCTTAAGTGAATTATTTCACGACATTTATCCGTTTTTCTGATAGAATAAAAAATAAGTATAAACATTCACAAATCCAAACCGAACAATAGTAAGGGGAATGAATGATAATGAATCAGAATAAGATACCACAAGCTACGGCAAAACGCTTACCATTATATTACCGTTTTTTAAATAATCTTCATATCCAAGGAAAATCACGAGTATCGTCGAAAGAATTAAGTGATGCGATTAAAGTGGATTCTGCTACGATCAGACGAGATTTCTCTTATTTTGGCGCCTTAGGAAAAAAAGGATATGGTTACAATGTCGAATATTTGCTTGGCTTTTTCCGAAAAACATTAGATCAGGATGAAAATACGCCTGTAGCTCTAATTGGTGTTGGTAATTTGGGAACCGCTTTTTTAAATTATAATTTTACTAAAAACAATAATACAAAAATTGAAGTCGCTTTTGATGCAGATAAACGTAAGGTCGGTAAAACGATTGGAAATATTCAGGTACATCACATTGACGATCTAGAGGATAATCTAGAAAATATAACGGTAGCTATTTTAACAGTACCTGTCTCAGAAGCACAGAGTATTACCGACCGTCTGGTGAAAGCAGGGATAAGCGGGATATTAAATTTTACTCCAGCAAGAATTACTGTACCAGAAAATGTACGTGTACATCATATTGACTTAGCAGTAGAATTACAATCACTCGCTTATTTTATGAAGCATTATCCGTTAGAGAATGGAGAAGAATGAAAGACAACCTCAAGGTAGTTCGATCTTATCTTCTGAGTTATAGTTGATTTATAAAGGTCAATGAAGGACAAAAAAGAAGAAAACCCAAGGAAAGAGTCTTTCATAAGAGTGATGAAGGACAAAAAAGAAGAAAAACCCAAGGAAAGAGTCTTTCATAAGAGTGATGAAGGACAAAAAAGAAGAAAACCCAAGGAAAGAGTCTTTCATAAGAGTGATGAAGGACAAAAAAGAAGAAAACCCAAGGAAAGAGTCTTTCATAAGAGTGATGAGGGACAAAAAAGAAGAAAACTCAAGGAAAGAGTCTTTCAAAAGAGCGATGAAGGACAAAAAAGAAGAAAACTCAAGGAAAGAGTCTTTCATAAAAATAGACTCAGCTAACAAAGCTGAGTCTATTTTTTCTTGTCTTCATTTGCTTTTTTAATGCGAAAATGTAAATTTATCAGTCTTACAGCAACGACAAAGTCAATCGTAGCAAATGTAGCTAATAAAATGGTGAAAAAATTAAAAACAGTTTCTTCTGCCGATTGGATTGCGATATAGGTGAATAACGCTCCTAATGCAATGTAAAAAAAGGCAGAACGTAACGGTGAAATACGCATAATACTATTGTCCTCCAATGAGAATCATCATTAATTGCTCCAGTTGTTCCATTTGTTGTTCTATTTCTTCTGGATCGACGGATAATTGACCAATCACAGCGAAAGTATTAATCGACATATGTGCAATTATAGGGACGATGATTCGTTTTGTCTCTACATATAGGAAGGCAAATACCATTCCTATTGCAGTATATGTTAACAGATGCTCGAAATCCATATGGACTGCAGCAAAGATCACTCCTGATAGTAACGCAGCAAAAAAGAAGTTCATTCTTTTATACAGTGATCCGAAAATAGCTTTTCGAAATACCAGTTCCTCCAAAATGGGACCTAATACAGAAATAATGACTATAAAAATAGGTGCTTGCCTAGCAATATTCATTAAATCCATCGTATTTTCTGATCCTGGCGGTATGCCAAGCACAAATGTTTCAATAATAATCGAAACATATTGTGTAATTAAAACTAAAATAAAACCAAGGAATGACCACAATATGATCGCACCTATTTTTTTATCCCTTGACTGAAAGAAATCCTTCATTTCATCGCGTAATAATATCATTGAAATAATGAGTGCCACTGTGAAACTCATCACTGACCATGCTACAGAAAATGCTTCCCGGTTTTCAATGAAAGGTAGAAACGGTAGGGCTAATAAACTGGAAAACTGCATGACAACATACGTTATGATCAAATAAATGTATTTTCTCGGCAAAGTAGAACGACTCCCTTAAATTCTTTTTACTGTCATGATACGTATTTTAACATAAATTTAGAATGAAATTGAAATACTTCGTCTACATCTAAAAAGTATGTGCTTATTTTGCATAAAAAATTTTAAAAAAACGTTATTAAAATACTTGCAAAAAAATATAGATTTCATTATTATAATAATTGTGTTAGCACTCCTCTTGAACGAGTGCTAATAATCAACAAAATAATGAATGAGAAATCCAAGGAGGTAACAAAGATGCTTAAACCATTAGGTGATCGTGTCATTATTGAGCTTGTAGAACAAGAAGAAAAAACAGCGAGTGGAATTGTTCTTCCAGATTCTGCGAAAGAAAAACCACAGGAAGGTAAGGTTGTAGCTGTTGGCTCTGGTCGTGTAACAGATAATGGAGAAAAAGTTGCACTTGAAGTTGAAGAAGGTAGCACCATTATTTTCTCTAAGTTTGCAGGTACAGAAGTAAAATATGAAGGCAAAGAATACTTAATTCTTCGTGAAAGTGACATTCTAGCAGTTGTAGGCTAAGTTGAACGAAGAGTATGAACGATAAATAAACATAACATTTTCCAAATTCTAAGGAGGTTTTTTTACAATGGCTAAAGAATTAAAATTTAGTGAAGATGCACGTCGCGCAATGTTACGTGGGGTTGATACACTTGCAAATGCAGTAAAAGTAACATTAGGACCAAAAGGTCGTAACGTTGTTTTAGATAAAAAATTCGGTTCACCACTTATTACAAATGATGGTGTAACAATCGCGAAAGAAATCGAATTAGAAGATAAATTCGAAAACATGGGTGCACAATTAGTATCTGAAGTGGCATCTCAAACAAATGATGTAGCTGGCGACGGTACTACTACTGCAACTGTTCTTGCACAGGCAATGATCCAAGAAGGATTGAAAAACGTTGCATCTGGTGCAAATCCAGTAGGTGTACGCCGCGGTATCGAAAAAGCGGTAGAAGTAGCTACAGAAGAACTACGTAAAATCTCTAACCCAATTGAAAGCAAGGATTCCATTGCACAAGTTGCAGCTATCTCTGCTGCTGATGAAGAAGTAGGTAAGCTTATTGCTGAAGCAATGGAACGCGTTGGTAACGACGGTGTTATCACTATTGAAGAATCTAAAGGCTTCTCAACAGAACTAGAAGTGGTAGAAGGTATGCAATTTGATCGTGGTTATGCTTCTCCATACATGGTTACAGACCAAGATAAAATGGAAGCAGAACTTGAAGATCCATACATCTTAATTACAGATAAGAAAATCAATAATATCCAAGAAGTATTACCAGTACTAGAGCAAGTTGTACAACAAGGTAAACCACTTCTATTAATTGCGGAAGACGTTGAAGGTGAAGCACTTGCTACATTAGTAGTGAACAAACTTCGTGGTACATTTAATGCAGTAGCTGTAAAAGCTCCTGGATTCGGTGACCGTCGTAAAGCAATGCTAGAAGATATCGCTGTATTAACTGGTGCTGAAGTTATTACAGAAGATCTTGGATTAGACCTTAAAAACACTACTATTGAGCAATTAGGTCGCGCTTCTAAAGTAGTTGTAACAAAAGAAAATACAACTATCGTAGAAGGATCTGGTGACTCAGAACAAATCGCTTCTCGCGTAGCTCAAATCCGTGCACAAGTAGAAGAAACTACTTCAGAGTTTGATAAAGAAAAACTACAAGAACGCCTAGCTAAACTTGCTGGTGGTGTAGCAGTAGTTAAAGTTGGTGCGGCAACTGAAACGGAGCTTAAAGAACGTAAGCTACGTATTGAGGACGCATTGAACTCAACTCGTGCAGCAGTTCAAGAAGGTATCGTTTCTGGTGGTGGTACTGCATTACTTAACGTATACAACCAAGTTGCAGAGCTAGGACTTGAAGGAGACGAAGCAACTGGTGTTAATATCGTTCTTCGCGCATTAGAAGCACCAGTTCGTCAAATTGCAGAGAATGCAGGACTTGAAGGTTCTATTATTGTAGAACGTCTAAAAGGTGAAGAGGTTGGTGTAGGATTCAACGCTGCAACTGGTGAATGGGTAAATATGATCGACGCAGGTATTGTTGATCCTACAAAAGTTACTCGTTCTGCACTGCAAAACGCTGCATCTGTATCTGCGATGTTCTTAACTACTGAAGCAGTAGTAGCAGAGATTCCAGAAGAAAATGCTGGCGGCGCAGCACCTGACATGGGTGGCATGGGCGGAATGGGCGGCATGATGTAATAGCTGCTCAAACCCTTGATTTACAAGCAAAATAACAACATCATATAATATTTAAAGAGGCTTTTCATTAGTTAACCAAACTTTTGAAAAGCCTCTTTCTTTATTATTGGAAACGGGGGGAACAGCTCGAGAAATCATATAATCGATACTTACTGCAGTTATACAATTGGCGTCATGTCATTACTAGGTATTTATTTATATCACTAGAAAAGTTCAAATGAGATCTGGTTTTCTTACATTAGTTATCTTCACGTAAAGTCTTTAGCTGTTAGTTGAGTGCAATTCCCGTTTATACAAAATATTTTTACTCCTGAAGATATGACAAGTTTCTTTCTTTGAGGGCACTAAGGCGTGCAAAACTGGAACAAAATCTATCCCCTCTTTGCTACACATCTGTTTTTTTGATATGATGAGTAATCAGGGATTTTGCTTTATCTGAGTTCTCCTCCATGAGGGCTTGGACGATTTCTGTATGTTCTTTAATAATCTCAGCATATTTCTCTGCTGTTATTTGTAAATGTTGTACTTGGAAGAAATAACTGGTAATCATATTTGTTAGTTGTATAAATAAATGGTTATTGGTTAATGTAAGTAATTGCTTATGAAATTGAACATCTGCTTCTCTGTATTCTTCTTGATTCGTAGCCTTTCTACTATCTTCTACTGTTCTCATTAGTCCTTCTAATGATTGTTTGTCATTTTCTTTAAGAATCTCGTCAATGGCGCTAGTCTCAAATATGGCTCGTAGGCTTAATATGTCCTCTAATTTTCCCCCATTAATTTGCCATAAGAAAAAATAATTGTCTAAAAGACTAGTTATGTTAGACTCGTTCAAAAAGGCTCCTTGTCCTTGTTTGACACGTATAACTTCTGTGTTTTCTAGGTAACTGAGTGCTTCTCTGATGACAGAGCGGCTCACGCCAAACATTTCCATGAAATTCCTTTCTGTAGGCAGCTGGTCACCTGCTTTTAATTGATTATCGGTGATATATTTCTTTATCTCATGAATCACACTTATTTTTAGAGACTTTCTTTCTGTTACATCAATTGGTTTCATTTGAGGAATCTTCCTCCATTTGATTAATATAGTTGAAAATTGGTTTAAAGTGTTCTTTCATTACATGCTGAGCAGTATATAATTCTTTGCTTTCTAAGGCTGTAATTATTGCTTCATGTTGTTTAAAAGATCTTACATGGGATTCTTCATTCTCTATTAGTTCAATCTTTGTGTGTGAAAAATACTCGTTGATAATTTTGCTGAAATTAAGATAGGTTTTATTGGCTGTCCCTTTTATTAGATTTTCATGAAATAATTGATCATATTTTTTGTTTTCTCGTTTATTCATTGTTTCCAAATAACGATGATTAATGTTACGAAGCTCATCGAAATCTAAGTCAATATTCTTTTCAATAATTAATCGTAAGGCACCTAATTCTAGGATTTCACGAATTTCTATTAATTCCTTAATTTTCACACCATAGGTTTCATAGTGGTGTTTTAATATGATATTGATAGAGTCCAATTGGTTGTCCGTGATATATATGCCTCCACCTGATTTCACATACAATAGTCCAACTGCTTGCAGGGACTTTAATGCCTCTCGGACAACGGTACGGCTTACTTGCAGTTTGTCCATCAATTCCTTCTCAGATAGGAATCTATCATTGGGTTTCAAGTCATGTTCTATAATATAGCCTTTTATTCTTTCTATTACAACATCCACTAAGGAAGGTTTCTGGATCACCATCTTATCACCTCTAATAAACATATAATACCATATTATTTATTCTTAAAACTATCATAAAAACGATTGACAATGATAATTATAGCATGTAAGATAAAACTGTAAAAAAATTGGTCTGACAATCATACAGGTTGTTGTTTAGGAGGAAATGAAATGAAAGGTTTATTTTCAGCATTACTTGTACCATTTGATGAAAACGGAAACATAAAGGAAGAGGGGTTACGTCAAGTAGTTAGACAAAATATAGATAACCAACAAGTAGATGGTTTGTATGTAAATGGTAGTTCTGGTGAGAATTTTATACTTTCTACAGAACAGAAGAAAGCTGTTTTCAAAATCGTAAGTGAAGAAAATAAAAAACAAGTGAAACTAATTGCTCAAGTTGGTTCTGTTAATTTAAACGAGTCGATAGAGTTAGCGAAATATGCTACAGAACTTGGGTATGATAGTTTATCAGCAGTTACCCCGTTCTATTACAAGTTTTCTTTTGATGAAATAAAAGATTACTATGAAGCTATCATTGAAGCAACAGGAAATAATATGATTATTTATGCAATTCCTTCTCTCACGGGAGTTTCTATGTCCCTAGATCAATTTGATGAACTTTTTCAAAATGAAAAGGTCATTGGACTAAAATATACGGATGGTAATTTCTATCTGCTAGAACGTCTTAGAAAAAGGTACCCAGATAAACTTATCTACTCTGGGTTCGATGAAATGCTTATCTATGGTGTAATCTCTGGAGTCGATGGTGCCATTGGCAGTACATTTAATATAAATGGACGAATGGCGAGAAAGTTAATCGACTTATGTAAGATTGGGAAGGTGAACGAGGCTTATGACGTTCAACATCAAATGAATGATTTGATTGAAAGCATTTTAGAGTTAGGATTACACCAAACCTTAAAAGAAATTTTAAAGGTAAAGGGAATTGATGCAGGAACGGTGAAGAAACCTTTGAGAGAATTTGATTCACATAAAATAGAAGAAGTAAAACAATTAGTTGATACGTTTGATCTATAAGCATGATCGCTAAAAAAGAATTAGATACTAAAGGAGGAGTTTGAATGGAAAAGGTAGGTTTTGGTACTGGTAACTGGATTGTGTTAGTTATTTATCTATTGGCCATGCTGGTTATCGGTGTATATTTTATGAAAAAATCTGGAGAAGATACAGACGCATATTTTACGGCTGGAGGTAAAATTCCAGCATGGGCAGCAGGATTCAGTATATATGCAACTACGTTAAGTGCTATTACCTATATGTCAACTCCTGAACAAGCATTTTTAACGGATTGGTCATATGCTTTTCAAAATCTAACTATTTTTGCTATTATTCCTGTATTAATTTACTTTTATGTACCTTTTTTCCGAAAATTAAATGTAACAACTGCTTATGAATATTTGGAAGAAAGATTTGGGGTTTCTCTTCGTGTGTTAAGTAGTTTGCTATTTATTCTCTACCATATTGGTCGAATTGCTATTGTTATTTACTTGCCAACTTTAGCAATTACGATTGTTACCGACATTGATCCCATTATTGTGGCATCTATCGTAGGAATCCTTTGTATTATTTATACGTTCTTAGGGGGAATGCGTGGTGTTATTTGGAGTGATGTTATCCAAGGTATCATTCTATTAGTGGGAGCTATTGTATTACTATTTCTTGGGATTAATGCCATTGATGGGGGACTTGCTACCATCATGACAGATGCTATCAGCAATGATAAGTTAGTTAGCAGCAAGAATTTCCAATTCGGTACTGCTAGTGCTGCCATACCGATTATATTCTTAGGTGCTATCTTTAATAATTTACATCAATACACGGCAAGCCAAGATGTTGTTCAGCGTTATCAAACAACTAGTTCTATCAAAGAAACGAACAAATCCTTATGGACAAATGGAATTTTGGCTTTAATTACGATACCAATCTTTTTTGGAATGGGAACTATTTTCTATAGTTATTATAACCATGTAGAAGTACTTCCAGATGGGTTTAACACATCAGCCATTGTACCCTATTTCATTGTCACTAACTTACCTGCTGGTGTAGCAGGACTATTAATTGCAGCTATATTCGCTGCCTGCCAGTCTACGATTTCATCTAGCTTAAATAGTATTTCTGCTTGTGTAACGGTCGACTTTAAACAGAGATTTTTTGGTGAAGGCGGTAGCAAAGGTGATGTATGGTGGGCAAGAATTGTGGTTGTCGTGGCAGGTATACTCGGGATGTCAGCAGCATTGTATTTAATCTCCACGAATCAAGCGGAAACCTGGAACTTGTTCCTAAGTCTAACAGGATTGTTTGGCGTTCCAATTGCAGGTATTTTTGCTTTAGGGATCTTTACTAAGCGAGCGAATGCTCCAGGGGTATTAATTGGTTTATTTTTAAGTGCCTTAACTTCTTACTTTGTATCCAAAACCGACTTAACTCCTTTTGCTGTAAGTATGATGTCGTTCTTTAGTTCCTTTATTTATGGATATTTGATAAGTTTGCTGTTTTCTAAATATAACAAGAATATTACTGGTCTTACAATCTATACGAAGAATGAAAAATACATCAAAGTTGATTCAAAGGTGAGTTAACTGAAAGAAAGAGATAGACGGATTTTCATTGTTTTAAAAAAATAGGGAGATCCGTCTATCTATCCTAACTATATGGAAGGTAAAGAATGTTTGATTTACTTCATGGTTAGCTGAATAACAGAGAAAAAAGATGTATTCCCCTCCGTTATTTGATTATGACCGGGTTAACAGACAATTGATGATTATTATTTCTACACTAATGTTCTTCTTAGGCTTTAGGATGAAATCGTAGAGGAGATAATTAACCCAATTGAAAGTGAATAATGTAATTAAATTTTCCTAAAAAATGTTAACATTTTATGGGTGGCATGATGTAATAACCTAGATTTACATGCAAAATACTAACATTATATAATATTTAAAGAGGCTTTTCATTAGTTATCCTAACTTTTGAGAAGCCTCTTTCTTTATTATGGTGAAGAATTCTTCTATTAAATAGTATTTTTTTACTAACATAATCATAAGAATGAGCTTAAACCAACTAAAATGACTCTTTTCGATTGTTTTACATATTTATTACAGTTTTACATGGTAAGTTTTGCTCCAGATTATCGGGGTATAAGCATTACACCTTAGGAATAGTAAAAGTAAAGTATAGCTCGATTGCAAAAAATAAATGCTCAAGGAGATGATCGATAATGAATATTTTAATAACTTCAGGTGCAAGACGAATTGATTTTGTAGGGTTTTTTAAACACGCAGTAAAAGATGCCGGTATCAACGGGAATGTCATTGTTGCAGACCCAGATGATAATGCGCCTTCATTACAGGCTGGTGATAAAAATTACGTTATACCTCATCAGACAGAGGACAATTATATAGATTCTATTTTAAGTATCTGTAAAAAAGAAGATATTAAGTGTATTATCGCACTAAATGATTGGGAAGTGCCTTCTCTATCAGAATATAAGGAAAAGTTTGATGATATGGATATTTGCCTGTTTTCCCCTGATTTAACAATTGTTGAAAAGCTTCGAGATAAAGCAAAATATAGAGAATTACTGGCTCCTTTCGATGTAAAAGCCCCGATTTCTTATATGAACGTAGAAGAGGCAACGCAAGGACTGGAGAAAAAAGAGGTAGAATATCCTTTGATCGTTAAGCCGCGTAACGGTTCAGCATCGATGGGAGTAGAATTTGCCTATAATTTAGATGATTTACAGTATGCATATGATAGTGCGGTAAGAGAAATTCTAGACTCTCCATTAGATGAGGATAGTTCAAAAGAGCCCGAAGATAATGTCATTATTCAGGAGGTAATTGAAGGAGATAAGTTCAGTCTAGATATTTTTAATGATTTAGAAGGAAATTTTGTTACCTCATTTGTTCGTAAGCAATTGTCTATGCGTGGTGGCGATATTGACCGTTGTATTACCGTGAATACGCCAGAATTAATGGAAATTGGTCGGAAAATTGGAGAAAATTTAGGGCACGTCGGCTACATTAATGCAGATGTTTATTACAATGGGAAGGATTATTATGTAATTGATATAAACCCGCGATTTGGAGGAGGGTATGCATTCTCCCATAGAGCTGGTGCTAATATACCGTCAGCAATTATTGCGATAACACTAGGGAAAGAAATAAAAGAAGAATGGCTGACACAAAAAGATGGTGTCGAACTTTCTCGTCATGATACAGTTGTTGAAATAAATAAAGACAATCTCAAAACCTATTCATCCTAATATCTAGGGTTTTGAGTAACTACTGCTAGGGAAGTAGTTATAAGAAAGGTGTTGTGAAGGATTCTCTTTTTTCAACAATTGTATTTCAGGAGGGATAGAATGGAGGATCGGGTTGTCCTATTGTTACATGAGCTAATCAAAATTGATAGCTCTACTAGAAGCGGGGCAAACCAAGCAATAGATTATTGTGCGAATTGGTTAAAACAACACGGTTTGGAAGTAACAGAAATTAATAATGAAGGCTATCAATCTTTAGTATGCGAAATTGGTCAAGGCAATCAAACGATTGTGTTAAATGGTCATGTGGATGTAGTTGAAGCAGAAGAACAGCAATTCGAGCCTTATGTGGTGGACGGTAAAATGTATGGTCGTGGTTCTGTTGATATGAAAGCAGGAGTAGTGGCTATGATGGAGACGATAGTCCAATTAAAGGATCAGCAGCTCTCTACTAAAGTGATGCTACAACTTGTCCCTGATGAAGAAACAGGAGGCATATATGGTAGTAAGTATTTAGCTGATCAAGGATATTGTGGAGATTTTATTATCTGTGGGGAGCCTACAAGCCTTGGAATTGGTATTCAATCAAAAGGTGTACTCCAACTTGATTTTAAAATACGAGGTGAACCGGCTCACGGCAGTAGACCGTGGGAAGGTGTAAATGCTATTTTAAAAGCAACTAATTTGTATGAAGATATACTAAAATTACCATTTGCAGAAGAGACTTATCCCCCTTTGTATGACAAGCCTTCGATAAACCTTGCTAAACTTTCGGGTGGGACAGTTTACAATAAAGTACCGGAAGTATGTAAAATGGCTTTAGATATACGGTACTTGCCTAATCAGTCTCCTGATAGTATTTATCAGCAAATAAACCAAATTACAGATGGCGATGTAAGTATCCATATTTGCAATGACCCAGTCAAGACGGAAGCAGATAATCCCTATGTGAAAAAGCTTTGTAAAGCGATTAAACGAAACACCCAGCTAGAGGAAGTAAATATTTTTGGACAGCACGGTTCTTCTGATGGCCAATTTTTTGCGAAGTATGGTTGTGATGCCATCGAATTTGGGCCGGTAGGGGCTGATTGGCATGGAAAAAATGAAATGGTCTATATTCATTCATTAAAAGAGTATGTAAAAGTAATGAAGGATTTTATCCAAATGGAAGTAATAAGGTGAATAGCTGAAAGCGCGCTTCTTCAAACAAGAAAGACCACTTGTGTCTAAGTGGTCTTTCATTTGGCTTTTCCATATAAGGTTTAAAATCGATGAGTCCTTTTTTCTGAAATATAGATTAAATATTTTCCTAATCAAGAAGAGTTTTTGATTGATTGAATGATTTCTTTTACGGTGTTGGTCGTTTGTTGCTTATTAGAAAGAATATCCCGATTGGTTATTTTTAGCGCCTTTTCGAATCCTTGTTTTAGGGAGCTTTTCGTTATAAATTTACTTAGATCGATCCCAAGAGTAGAAAGGGTTTGGGAAATTTCCGGACGAATACCAACCAAAATACAGGTAGCACCGATCAGACGAACTGCTTCTGCTGCTTGCACAATATAATGAGCAACCATTGTATCTACCGTAGGAACTCCGGTAATATCTACTAGAACAACTTCAGATCGATGTTCGACGACACCGGTTAGTAGTTTCTGATTGATAAGTTGTCCTCTTTCTTCATCAATGGTTCCTATTAAAGGCATAATCGTAATCCCTTCCACAACGGGTATTAATGGAGAAGATAATTCTTCAAGTACGACTTTTTGCTTGGAAACCATATCCATCCAATGAGTGGAGTATGTACGAATTAATTCATTTTTGATCGGGTCCACCCATCCGTTTATTTCTTCCATCATATTAATAAATTCATATTTACTTACATTCTCTGTTTTTTCTATCAATCTATGGAGACAGATCGCCCTTAAAATCTGAATACCTTCTGTCAGATACTCTAATGGCCAGCCTAGGTTAACAATTTGCTCACTGAATTGATTTAATTCGTCCTTTATTTCTATTTCTTCGAGGTGAGAAAAAATAATTTTTCCATATTTTTGATTGATTTCATCTATTAATTTCTCTGATAATTGAGCACTCCAGATGGAAATATCCCTTTGTCTAAATTGTTTGTACCATTGTTCCTTAATTTCATTTTGTTCATTTAGTAATGTGATTTTATATTCGTTTTTCATATTATTCATCTCCTGCACTATGCTCCATAATATATTAAAATAAGGCCTATGATTTTAGCTAACAAGCATTGGTTTTTAGTTAAAACAGTACTTTATGTATATACATAGATGTAAAAGTAGTTATGGTAAGAATCATTTTGAAAGGGGACGGTTACGCTTACAACTATTTTATAATCTATACATTTTTCTATGAAATCATATGCTCCAGAAGTTAGCAGCATCATGCATTAATAGCGAGGATGCTGCACTTCTGTTGCTTCCATATATGTTATGATTCTGCAGGTGAGGTACCATGCATATAAGAAGGGGCGGGCTTTAATTGAGGTTTATCGCCATGAGCTTTTGGCTCTTTAACGTAACCAAATTTTCCATTGCCATCTGGAGTTTTTCCAGAAGTCCACTTACCATCCTTACTTTCCTCACCCTCTGAGAAGTTAAGTAAATCGTATGAGAAATCCGTTGCTTCCCATTCTTTTGGAACTGTGCCAGGAACGGTTGTACCAAATTTGTCCTCCAGTTCCTCCAGAGCTGCAATCCATTGATTTTGATGCATGGTATCACGTGCTAGAAGGAAGGAAAGCATCTCTTGTACTCCTCTATCATCTGTCATCTCATATAATCTCGCCACTTGCAATCTTCCTTGAGATTCAGCATTTAAATTTGCTCGCATATCTGCTACTAAATTTCCACTGGCAATAATATAGCCGGCATTCCATGGAACTCCCGTACTGTTTTCGGGCATTGCACCTAGTCCAGAGACAATAGCATGATGGGGATTCATGCCTCCTAATATTGCTTCAATGACTGGATTTTCTGCAGCTTCCTCCTGCTCTTTTACGGGAGCACCTTCAAGTAATCGGGCAATCATTGTCGAGATCATTTCCACATGACCTAATTCTTCGGTTCCTGTATCTAAAATCAGGTCTTTATATTTCTCTTCTCCTCTTGCGTTCCATCCTTGGAATAAGTATTGCATCGCAACGGATATTTCACCAAATTGTCCCCCGAGTATTTCTTGCAGTTTTTTTGCGAAAAGGGGATCTGGACGTTCCGGTTTCGCATGAAATTGTAATTCTTTCTTGTGGAAGAACATCGAAAAAGGCTCCTTTCTAATTATATAATAGACAGAAAACCTCCCTTTCTTGAGAGAGGCTTCTGCAACTTGTGAATGTGTTACTAGGAGAAGTGTGTAATCATTTCTCCTAATGACACACTCTATCGTTTGCTATTTTTGCTTTTTTATTATATTTTGTTAGTAGAGGTTAATTTATATATCGAACATTTTTTCTACGGTCGTAATTAGGAGTTATTGTTATTTCCTCTAGAATTACGGCCGCCTTTTTTTCCAATTTCTTGGAAATGTTCTTGATCGTATTTGTCGCTAGTAGTTTCTCCGCCTTTTTTCCCGATTTCCTCGAAGTGATCTTGTCCGTATTTTTGGCTGACCTTTTCGCCACCTTTACGACCGGCTTCTTCTCTGCTCATTTTCCTGTTGTTGTTTTGAGCCATTGTGGAACTACCTCCTATTAAAGTTTTTGTTTTTAGCGTAGTTTTATTCATTACAGCGCTATTTTTATTAGTATTTTACTTGATTGAATTAAGAGTTGTTATTGTTGTTTCGGCTGGAATTACGGCCACCTTTTTCTCCAATTTCTTCAAAGTGTTCTTGACCATATTCACGACTAACTTTTTCGCCGCCTTTTTGACCGATTTCTTGGAAGTGCTCTCGATCGTATTTGTCGCTAGTAGTTTGACCACCTTTTTTCCCGATCTCTTCGAAGTGATCTTGACCGTATTTTTGGCTAACCTTTTCGCCACCTTTACGTCCAGCTTCTTCTCTGCTCATGTTTCCATTGTTGTTATTATTGTTTCGTGCCATTTTAACTACCTCCTAATGGTTATTTTTTTGTGAGTGGCTGACTCACATTACTCTCATTCCTCGATAAATGGTTTACTAAACTATCTTTTCAAAAGTTTGTCATAGATTAAACCTTTTACCTTTATAGCGATGTTGGGATAGGGAGAGATATTAATTAATTGTAACTAGGAATTATTATTGTTGTTTCCACTAGAATTACGGCCGCCTTTTTTTCCGATTTCTTCAAAGTAATCTTCACCGTATTTTCGTTTTACTTTTTCACCACCTTTACGTCCAGCTTCTTCTCTACTCATGTTCCCATTGTTGTTATTGTTGCTTTGAGCCATTCTATCTACCTCCTATCAAAGATTTTTTGTGAGAGTTATTACTCTCATTACTTTCATACCTCGATATTTTATAAATAAACTTTCGTTTTTATTTTTATTGGAATTGTAACGAAATTGAAATATGAGATTGGAAGAGAGTAGGGAAAAATAAAAGAGGAGGAATTCCCAATTATCATCTATATAAACGAAAGGCAGCAGAGCATTTTGCTCAACTGCTATTTCCAGTTGATGGCTGCTTCACAGCTTGATGAGAAGGATTGTGCAGTGCTTATTTCACATTCTGGGTCATCTAAAGATATTTTACATATCGTAAATGTTTTAAAGAAACAGAAAGTAAAAACGATTGCGATTACTAACTTTGCCAAAACGACATTAAGTACAGCCGTACATATCCCGCTTTACACAAGTTCAGGAGAAACCGATTTTAGAACTGAAGCATTTTCTTCCCGTATTGCTCAGCTTACATTGATTGATTTATTGTATGTGAATGTATTGATGAACAGCGGTGAAGAGGGACGAGAAGCATTAAATGCGTGAAGCTATTAAGGTGAAAAGAATATAGAGCGTAATACTTTTGGCAAGGGTATGTAAAATAAGTACATTCTCCCAATAGATGCATAGGATATTTTAACAACAATGAAAGGGTGGAAAAGATGTTCTATGCTCCTTATATGTATGCATATCCTCATTATGCTAATCAATCAGTGTATAACAATGGCATGCAAACAGTCCAACCCCAATACGTTAACCACCTCCGTTCGCCATATCCTTTAAGAGGTCATGAAATGGCGTTAACAGATAGTGGCTCAAACCCATTTGTGTTAAATATTAACGAAGCAACAAAACAAAATAACACTTTTCGGACTGCTATATGGACTGGGTCACAATTCCAAGTTACTTTAATGAGTATTGGTGTGGGTGAAGATATCGGGTTAGAAATGCATCGAGATGTGGACCAGTTTTTACGTATAGAACAAGGTCAAGGACTGGTACAAATGGGTAAGGATTTGAATAACTTGAGTTTTGAGAGGCGTGTTTATGATGATTTTGCTATTATCATTCCAGCTGGTACATGGCATAATCTGATCAATACTGGCAATGTTCCACTTAAGCTTTATTCGATTTACGCACCACCTAACCACCCATTTGGAACAGTTCATGCTACGAAAGCTGATGCAATTGCTGCTGAGGAACATCATCACCATAGTGGTTTTTAGTAAGGGAAGAATACAGTGGGAAAGACTCTCCTTATTATTTTTGGGCAGTTTATCTGATGGCGCTATGTCTAGTAAAAAGAATAGCGCCCAAGATTCATTACAAAGAAATGCATAGTTATGTGCAATCCTTTTAATGTATTCGAAACCGTTTTGTCAATTTAGCAAGAGACTGTGATAAATTAGTTAATTGTAAGCCGATTTCATGTGTTCTCTCCATTTGATGAATTTGTTCCTCACTTGTAGTATACATTTCTTCTGCACTTGCTAAAGTTTCCTGCGAAACAGATGCAAAGCTAATCGTTGCTTGTTCGAGCTCAGGGAGAATATGGTGCACGTTTTGCAGTTCACCTTCCATATTGT
This sequence comes from Gracilibacillus sp. HCP3S3_G5_2, assembly GCF_052063305.1. Classification (NCBI taxonomy): domain Bacteria; kingdom Bacillati; phylum Bacillota; class Bacilli; order Caryophanales; family Bacillaceae; genus Gracilibacillus; species Gracilibacillus sp. HCP3S3_G5_2. The sequence goes on from NZ_JBQHXU010000015.1 coordinate 25,647, forward strand.
TGATGCGACTGCTAACGATCTCAATTTGCCTCATTAATTCATCAATTGATAACTTCGTGTCATTAGCGATCGTTAAGTTTGAAGTGATGTTTGTATGCATTTGATCAAATTCAAGAGATGCTTGTTTCGTCACATTGTCCATTTCTGAGATAGAGTAGGTTATTTCCTCTGTTGCATTTGCGGATTGCTCTGCCAACTTCCTTACTTCATTTGCTACGACAGCAAATCCTTTACCAGATTCACCGGCTCGAGCAGCCTCAATGGCAGCGTTTAGTGCCAAAAGCTTCGTTTGCTCTGCTACTCCTTTAATTAAGTCTACTAAGCTAGTAATCGACGATGAGTGTGCATGTACTTGTTGGATCGTTTGATTCAGTTGCTCAAAACCTTGTCCAAATGCAGTAATCATTTCGATGAGGGTCGTCATATTTTTCTCACCAGATGCTGCAGATTGATTCATATTCTCTGAACTGCTATGAACCATCTTCATGTTTTCTAATAACGAAAAAACCTTCTCTTTCATTTCGCTGAAACTATTGGCACTTTTCTCTGAACTGCTAGCGGTATGCTCGGCACCTTCCTTGACGACATTAATAGACTCAATTAATTGGTGACTTGCTGATAACGTACTGCCAGAAGAATCTTTTAGCAGATCACCAGTTGTCTCAAGTTGGGAAGTAGTATCAGTGAGTTCCTTCAGCATTTGCCGCATTTGGTTGATCATAGCGTCATAACTTTTATGAAGGGAGATAATTTCCGGTATGGATGTAACCACTTCTACCGTATCTTTTAGGTTTCCGTTCCGTGCCTCTCTCATTGCATCTTTTAGTTTCATTAATGGTTTGGTTAAACTTCTAACGAAAAATAATATAATGAAAAAAGAGACGATTAGGCTAACGATAATGACGGTAATAATCGTTTGAGCCATATCATTAACAGCCCCCATATAGGATTGGGTAGGAACAGCCAATACATATAAACCATCAATTTGCTCATGTAAATTCTCGACAACCAATGTATAATTGGTTCCATCTATCTCCTCATGAATGACACCTTTGTTTAATTCTACCAGTTTATCTACCAAGGTATCGGGAATAGTAATGTTACTGTCACTGCTAACTTGGAACGGTGTGACATTGCCATTGACAATAGAGTAAATATCAGAACTGATTCCTTCTTCTTTAAGCCTTTCTGTTTGTGATCGTATTTCTGCTTCCAGCTGCTGCATAAAATATTCATCGTCACTAACATATAAAAATTTCAGATTGTCAGCTATGTATGCCATCAACTCTCCTTCACGTGTTAATCGGTTTTCAATTGTTTCCATTGTTGTCTCTTTTGCATTGAGATAGGAACTTACACCGACAACACTAATGGAAACGATGAAGAGAACAAAAAATAAAACTAGTAATCTAGTTTGTAAATTAACCTTTGATAGCAAGCTTTGATTAGATTTCTTTTCTTTCATTGGCTTTTTACCTGACTTGCTGAAAAAAAACTTCAATTTGTAATCCTCCATTTTTAGATTATCCTTGCACTGACAAATTGTAACAAAACAATATTAAGTTCATGTTAAATCTATGTATATATTTAGTAAAAAAGAACTATAACCATGGATTCATTTATAGAATGAGTGCCAATTAAGCCAATTTATATCAAAAGAGGCTAGGACAAAAGATTTGTAAACAAAAATTCGAATCTTAACAGCTGGACACACTCACCGCTTCGGCAAAATACTTCGTTCTCACGATAAGGTGCAAGTGCAGCATCTACTCAAGCACAAATGGCGTTCACAGTGTTTTCTATACCAACGGACGGCTCTTCAGTTAACCTTAGAAAAGAAAAACGCCTCGAACGATAGCTTACAAAGTACTATATGGGAAAAGGTGGGAATGGATTGGTGGAATGACTTCTTTGCATAGCTGTTCACAAAATTGACATATTTATACATACTCCATTATAATTGCATACGATAAAGACCATTAAATCACGGTGCTAACCGTCTATAAGCCCCATTTCATACTTCAAGCATTGCAACGAGATAAGTAGCGAGGGATCACGGGTGCTAACTCCTTGACCATCAATTGAGGTGAAAATTCCCTCTAATAGAGAAAGTCTAATTATAGTGATTCCTTCAGAGAGGAGGATGTTCATGCAACATAACCAAACAAATGAAACCGCTTACGTCATTGAGGACCAAATTAGAAAAAAACATCGTACTCTGATTGTTACTGCTGCTGTCATTATTCTTTTTTATCTATTGTTTCCCCTTGCTTTAATTAGTTTTATATCAGAACAAAATACATATTTTCTCCCTTTGGCATGGGGATATGTTCTTGTATTATTTCTAATGACTTGGGGAGTAGGGGTCTGGCATTACTTTTTCATAAAATCATGTAATCGAAAGCTCGAGACAAGATGGAAACAGACCAATGCAGGAGATGGCCAATGAATTTTACCTATTTTATTTTTTTCGTCGTTATCGTAATTGGAACGCTCGTCATTACCCATTGGGCAGCAGAGAGGAGTAGAACCGCTCATCAATTTTATGTGGCAGCAGGCAGTCTGTCTGGTTTGCAAAATGGGATGGCTATTGCAGGTGATTTTATCAGTGCTGCTTCATTTTTAGGCATTACAGGATTAATTGCGCTCTATGGTTATGACGGATTTTTATATGCTACAGGCTTTCTTGTTTCTTATGTGATATTGCTGTTATTAATCGTGGAACCGATCCATCGGCTTGGTACTTATTCTATTGCAGATGTAGTTACTGCCCGATTTCCGGGAAACAAGATGCGTGCGTCCGTTGCCATTAGTGGTATATGTATTTCGGTTTTGTATATGATCCCACAGCTTGTAGCTTCGGGTTTATTGATTCGTCTTTTGCTTGGAGTCGATTTTCGCGTAGCAGTGTGTATTATCGGGGTGTTAATGACGGTGTATGTAGCATTTGGTGGAATGTTAGCAACATCTTGGGTACAGATTATCAAAACGGTGCTCCTTATGGGAGGAACATTACTAGTGGTATTTATCCTGCTTTCCTGGTTGAATTGGGATTTCTTCAGCTTAATAAATGAAGCAACACTACAAAGTTCTTATGGGACAGCGTTTTTTCAACCTGGTAATCTGTTCACTCATCCAGTGGAAAAAGTTTCCCTAACCATTACGTTGATTTTGGGAACTTCTGGTCTTCCCCATATACTTATTCGCTTTTTGACAGTGAAAAACGCGAGGCAAGCAAGGTTATCTGCCATGTCTGCTTCCTGGATAATTGGTTTGTTTTATTTAATGACACTTATTCTGGGAGTGGGGGCGATTGCACTTGTTGGAAGTGAAATACTAGTAGAGGCAGATGTAAGTGGGAATTTGTCTGCTTTATTGTTGGCAGAGGCTGTCGGCGGTGACTTTCTTATTGCTTTTGTAATGGCTGTCGCCTTTGCTACCATCATTGCAGTTGTAACTGGTCTCGTTTTTGCGGCCACCTCTTCATTTGCACATGATATCTATTTTCATCTTTGGAAGAAAAATAAGGTGGATGAGAAAAAACAGCTTCAGGTAGCGAGGATTGTAGCTGGAGTAATTGGAATATTGTCGATCCTCTTATCGATAGAGATGGAAGAGAGTAATGTAGCATTTCTCGTCTCCATTACTTTTGCGGTAGCTGCTTCCACACTGTTTCCCTTACTTATACTAACCTTTTACTGGAAACGGTATAATGCAGTGGGTGCCTATACCACATTATTAACTGGATTTTTACTCTCTCTTATCCTTGTAGTTTTAGGACCAGAGGGATACGGCCTTTTCCCGCTAGCTAATCCAGGGATTCTCTCCATCCCAGCTGGCTTTGCGGGAGGAGTGATTGGTGCCTTAGTAGCAAAAAAGGATGAAAAAAGCTATCAAGATTTATTGATAAAAATGTCCAGGGAAAAACAGGAGGTTGCTTCGTATGATTGACCTCACGATTGTTTTGTTTGAACGAATTGGCTTATTGCTTCTGGCAGCCTTCATGTTAACCCAAATTCCGGGCTTTCGGTCACTTTTGGACAGAGATATTGCCATTGACACCGTTATTTATCTTGCGCTTGTATTTGGTTCTATCGGAGTTCTAGGTACGCATACCGGTGTACTGATACATATGGACACATTGGAACTTGCATCAAGATTTACAGAGGTCACATCCAGTGAAGTGCTGATCGGCTTCAGTATGGTAGTGGTCATGATTGCCGGATTACTTGGCGGCCCGTATGTCGGGCTTGGAACTGGTATGATCACTGGTGTTTATCTCGCCTTCATGGGGGGAGATGCTTGGGTTGCGAACAGTGTCATTAACCCTTTAGCTGGTTTAATGACCGGATGGACCGGTCGGTTTTTTTCAGATGAACGAGTTATTGCGCCGGGAAAAGCATTGTTTATCGGTATGTTTCCACCGGTATTGCATATGGGAATGCTGCTGATTTTTATCTCTGATCAGGAAAAAGGGGTAGAGCTTGTTAATACAATAGGTATACCACTTGTCATTACGAATGCTATTGCTCTTGCGATTTTTACGATGGTAATACGAGCAGCACTTAACGAGACGGAACGGGAAGCAGCAATTGAAACAAACAGAGCTCTGTCAATTGCCGAAAAAGCATTACCTATTCTTCAGGATGCATCGATCATCTCTAATGCAGACAGAATGGCAAAGCTTCTGTATAATGAGCTTGATGTTGCAGCTATTGCGATTACAGATAAACAGAAGGTGCTAAGTCATGTAGGCCTCGGAGATGATCATCATCGCTTAGGAGAACCGCTAAAAATGAGACTTTCGCATAAAGCGCTTGCTACGGGGGAGCTTCAGGTTGCGTATGATCGTGAAGGAATTCAGTGTCGTGTTGAAGTATGTCCGCTGAAAACGGCAATCATGGTACCGATATATCGTTCTGGGGAAATAATTGGTCTGATTAATTTATATTTTCGCCATTCCCAGCAGATTCGCGCTGTTGAAATTGAGCTTGCTAAAGGGCTGGGGACGATTATTTCCAATCAAATCAGTGGGTTTGAAGCGGAACGAATGAAAGAGCTTCTAAAGGAAGCAGAAATAAGAAATCTGCAGGCACAAATTAATCCACATTTTCTATTCAACACTTTTAATTTGCTTCATTCCTTGATGCGGGTTAATCAGGAGAAAGCACGTCATATTTTAATACAGCTCAGTCATTATATGAGGGCAAATCTAACCATTGCTAGTAAAACCCTGATTCCCTTGAAAGATGAACTCGCACACGTTAACGCCTATGTGGAGATTGTTACAGCCCGTTTCATGGATCAGTTAATCATTCAAAAACTTATTGATCAGAATGTTGGAGATGTATTGATACCTCCGGCCACATTACAGCCTCTTATTGAAAATTGTATTCAGCACGGATTAAAGGATCAACAAATGAAGGGAAGAATCGATCTAACGATTACTAGAAAAAAAGACTGGGTGTATATTGAAGTGCGGGACAACGGTAAAGGTTTTGCTCATGATATTCTCACCTTGCTCGGAACGAAACCAGTAGATCCGAAGAATGGTAATGGAACAGCCTTATATAATATTAATGAGCGGTTGAAAGGAATTTTGGGAGAAGAAAGTCGATTACACTTTCACAACCTTTCCGAAAATGGAAGTTCGGTTTCATTCAAAATTCTAGTCGGAACAGAGGAGCGAGATGAATGAAGATGCATGTGATGATTGCAGAGGATGAGCGTTTAGGTCGTGAAGAGCTGACATATTTACTTGCACAGGAAGAGGATGTGATCCTTTGTCCGAGTGCAGAGAATGGCAAGCAGTTAATCCAGTATTATCATGAATATAAGCCAGATGTATTATTTTTGGATATTCATATGCCTAGTATCTCTGGTTTAGAAGCAGCGGAGATTTTGCGTAAACAAGAAGAACACGAGCCGGTAATTGTATTTACAACTGCCTATGACACTTACGCTGTGCAGGCCTTTGATCTTCAAGCTACGGATTACTTACTGAAGCCGTTTGACCAAACCCGCTTTGATATTGCGATGAAACGGGTGCGAGAAGTACTAATGAAAAAACAAAACAAAAAACTAAAAATTGAAAAGCTGATTATTTCGACTGATAATAAAATGGTGGTAATCGATCCATCTCAGATCGGTTATGCAGTCCGTGAAGGAAGACAACTACTCTTGCATACGTTAACGAACGAAGTAATTGAAACGAGAATGAATTTGAAAGAGCTAGAGGAAAAGCTATTCGCATTCCCTTTTTACAGATCACATCGAAGTTATCTTGTAAACCTTGATGCGATCGAAGAAATCACACCATGGTTTAATGGAGCCTATAACATTGTATTAAAAGATAAAAATAAATCCCAAATTCCGATGAGCAGGACGGTAGCGAAGGAATTTTTTGATGTATTACAAGGATTAAATTAACCATTCAGACATAAAAGTCAACAATTTAAACAGTCAGTTTGGCATTTTATGAAAATCTCGAAATTGAATTAATTATATTTTATATACTAAATACAAGTGTTAGAGTATTTAGTTTTTTTTATGCGTTCAAAGAGGATGGGCTTTGATCCTATAAATCAGATAAACTTTTCAAAGAGTACAAAATGCTTTCTTACAATTGTAAGCGTTTACTGTTTCTTGAATACTCTACATTAATAATTTAGTAGGAAAGGAAGGAAGAGTCAATGAATCAAACACTCAATGAAAAACAAAGATGGTATTGGAAGAAAAATATCCAATTAATCGTAGGTTTGCTTATCGTTTGGTTTCTGGTTGGCCTTGGTGCGGGCGTTCTGTTTGCTGAACCCCTTTCTAACGTGTCGTTTCTGAAGGTTTCATTATCGTTTTGGTTTGCGCATCAGGGAGCGATCTTGGTATTTATCTTCCTCATACTCATTTATGCAGTTCGTATGGATAAACTTGATAAGCAATATAAAGAGATGTTAAAGAATGGGGATTAGAAATAGGAAAGCAGGTTTAAGGAGGGGTTTTCATGAGTGTTGAAGCTATTACGATTATTCTTGTTCTAATTACGTTTGCTGTTTACACAGGAATTGGTTGGTGGTCAAGAGTTCGAGATACCTCTAATTTTTATGTTGCAGGGCAGGGTGTTCCCACTGTAGCAAATGGAGCTGCAATTGCTGCCGATTGGATGTCTGCTGCATCTTTTATATCGATGGCAGGATTAGTAGCATTTTTAGGCTATGACGGAACGATTTATTTAATGGGTTGGACTGGTGGATATGTTCTTTTAGCATTACTACTTGCTCCTTATTTACGTAAATTCGGTAAGTTTACGGTACCTGATTTTATTGGTGACCGTTTTTATTCGAGCAGTGCACGTGCAGTAGCTGCTGTTGCGACGATTTTTATCTCACTTACTTATATCTCCGGTCAAATGCGTGGAGTCGGAATTGTTTTCAGTCGTTACCTTCAGGTTGATATTATTATCGGGGTTCTGATAGGAATGGCGGTTGTCGGGTTTTTTGCATTACTAGGTGGGATGAAAGGGGTAACGTGGACGCAGGCTATCCAATATTTTGTTATCATTATCGCCTTTTTAATCCCTGCATTTGCTATTTCGTTTCAGTTAACCGGTAATCCTATTCCACAGCTTGCTATAACAAGCAGTGATATTGTCGATCGTTTGGGACAGATTCAAGTGGATCTGGGTATGACGGAATATATGGCTCCGTTCACTAACTTATCGATGATTAATGTCTTTATGGTTACCCTAGCCTTAATGGCAGGAACTGCTGGACTTCCACACGTTATTGTCCGTTTTTATACGGTCAAAAGTGTACGTGCGGCACGTTGGTCAGCGGTTTGGGCAATCATCTTTATCGGACTGCTTTATTTAACTGCCCCTGCAGTTGGTGCGTTTGCCAAATATAATTTAATTGATACGATAGCAGACCAGCCATTGGAAGAAGTGCGGAATATTGATTGGGTAAACAAATGGGAAACGACAGGATTATTGCAATTAGAGGATAAGAATGGTGACGGTATGGTTAATTTTACTGGCGGTGATGACAATGAGGTGGTGATTGACGGAGACATTATCGTTTTGTCCACACCAGAAGTAGCTAACCTTGCACCTTTTATTATTGCATTGGTTGCAGCTGGAGGACTGGCAGCTGCATTATCCACGGCTTCAGGGTTATTAATTACGATGACGAGTGCAGTATCACATGACATCTATTATCGGATTTTTAATAAAGAAGCCTCAGAATCACAAAGGCTGCGAGTAGGCCGAATTACATTGCTGATTGCGTTAGCTTTGGCAGCATATGTCGGTATTAACCCTCCAGGGTTTGCAGGAGAAGTGGTAGCACTTGCCTTTGGTTTAGGTGCAGCAAGTTTGTTCCCGGTTATTCTCTTAGGTATCTTCGACAAGCGGATGAATAAGGAGGGAGCGATCGCAGGTATTTTGACCGGTTTAGGTTTCACGTTGATCATGATCGGTGCGATCCTGTCCCCGACTATTTTAGGAACGGATGAACCGATTTTAGACAGTTTCTTTGGTATTAACGCTCAAGGTGTCGGAGTAGTAGGAATGATATTGAACTTTATTGTCAGCTTTATCGTTTCACGAATGACCCCTGAACCGCCTAAGGAGATTCAGGAGTTAATAGAAAATGTGCGCGCGCCAGAGATAGATAAGTGAGAATCATAAAGGAGGAAAAAGATGAATGCGACATTGATTTTAGCTGGGCTATTAGTAATGGTGTATCTTTTCCATCCATGGCTGAATTTACGAACTTTTCAAAAGGTAATAGGGATTACTTTATTTTTTGAGATCTTTTATCTAACAGGTCATTATCTGATGAAATGGCCCTTTCCTACACCGATTGTTCTGTTACAGTTCTTTGTTGTATCAGGGTTTGGTGTCGGTTTAGGAGTATTCTTTTCTCGAATTTGGCCACTACCACTTGAAAAAGGTTTTGAGCGGGTTTTTCGAACATTCTTAATTGTCATTCCCGCGCTCGGATTCGGAATGGGTTTGCAGGTTATTCTTCAGGGAGCACATGCTACACAGGCAATTTATTTACTATTTGCATTTGCGGCATGGATCGGGTCTAGCAGGTTTGTACGTGAGGAAAAAGCGAATATCGTTCCCAAGCAAAGAATAGAAGGGACAACTTAAGGCAATGCATCCGCTCTGGCTGTTCGTTTCGCTTTTACCCTTAGGGCATAAGTCAACATCTGTTCAAGCAAGCTTTCACAGTGTTTCCTATACTGAGGGGCCAAAAAACTGTGGAAAGGAAAGTGGATAGCCGGAGCGATTGTTACGCAACTATAGCCTCTCAAAAATTACGACGAAGCAACAGAAGTTAGTGCGTAGTATGTTCCTACTAAATAGGAAAAACCAAACGATTTCAAGGTCTATTTGAATAATCGTTTGGTTTTTTGTGCTTATACATTTCTTTTGTCCCAGCCTCGTTGTTTTTTTACAGATAAGAAAGGAATTTTGTCTATTTCACTTTATGTTGTGGAAGCGATCATTTAAAAGATTTTTCCATCTAGTATATAATAGAAATCTGATACCCAAATAGAGAATGATAAAAGATGTAGAATGGGAGCGAGTTTGGATGGGCAGTCGAAATGCTATTTTGTTTATATTAATTGCAGCAGTACTTTGGGGGACAACTGGAACAGCTCAAAGCTTTGCGCCATTATCGGCACATCCAGTAGCAATAGGTGCAATTCGTTTAGCTATCGGTGGAATAACTTTATTAGTATTTGTCATCATACAGGGAAAGTTTTATATCAGAAGTTGGCCAAAACGGACGACATTTTTAGCTGCATTAGCGATGGCAGCTTACCAACCGCTGTTTTTCTCAGCTGTATCATGGACAGGGGTAGCAGTTGGAACAGTGGTAGCCATTGGGAGTGCGCCAATATTAGCCGGATTACTGGAATGGTTATTATACCGAAAAACGCCAGACAAGCGTTGGTTAGTTGCTACAATTCTAGCGGTTATAGGATGTTCATTGTTAGTTTCCAATGATCAAGCAGTCACGATTTCGTCATTAGGTATCTTAATGGCTGTTGGCGCAGGTTTATCCTTTGCTGCATATACGCTATTTAGTAAAAAGTTATTGGAAAACCATCGTTCCGAAAACGTTGTAGCGGTTGTGTTTACGTGTGCTGCTATTCTTTTGTCACCACTGCTATTATTGTATGATTTTTCCTGGTTATTACAGATCAATGGTATAATAGTGGCCTTACATTTAGGGATATTAGCAACAGCGATTGCGTACTTATTCTTTGCACGTGGGTTATTAGGAACCTCAGCATCAACTGCCGTAACGCTTTCACTTGCAGAGCCACTAACAGCATCTGTTCTTGGAATTGTGGTTGTAAAGGAAGCTATTACTTTACAAATATTATTAGGTTTATTGCTAATTTTAGCAGCATTAATTTTCTTATCATTACGGTTATCAAAAGCAAAAACTATTTAGATGTTGAACATAATATGCTTAATCTTGTACATAATAGAAGTATGTTTAATTTTATGTAGGAGGTTTGCATAATGTGTGAAAAGAAGATACACCTTACAGCCGGTGAAATTTCTTCATTATGGATGGGATATATGAATGACAGTATGACGACGAAAGTATTAAGTTTTATGCTGCAACATGTTGAGGATCCCGATATAAAGCCAGTTGTACAGTCTGCGTATAACATTTCCGTTAACAATCTTGATACATTACTCACTATCTTTGAACAAGATAATTATTCCAAACCTAACGGGTTTACTGATCAAGATGTGAACATGGATGCTCCGTGGCTTTATACAGATTTATTTTGTTTAAGCTATATTAATCATATAGCGAAAGTAGGAATGATAACTTATAGTGGATTTGTCTCTATGAGTGCTAGGGAGGATATACGAGATTACTTTATACAAGGACTTAACGAGTCAATAAAGCTTTTTACTCAATCAACCGAAACCGGCCTATCCAAAGGAGTAAATGCAAGGCATCCGTATATTGGAGTTCCAAAAGAATCAACTTATGTCGATAGTAAAAAGTACATGAGTGGCTTAAATCCTTTAAATCAAAAAAGACCATTAAATGCTACCGAGATTTCTCATTTATATACGAACATTCAGACAAATTCCATAGGGTTAAAGCTATGTATATCATTTGCTCAAACGTCCCCAACACCAGAAGTACAAGAATTTATGTTACGGGGGAAAGAAGTGGCCAAGAAACATATTAAGGTTTTTGTTGATACTCTATTAGAAAATGATACAGAAGCTCCACAAGTTCCTGATGTTGCAGTAAGTAACTCGACTACTCCAACATTTTCTGATAAGTTAATGATGTTTCATATGTCACTCCTCATGGCAGCTGGAATTGGCAATTATGCTACTGCTGCTGCTGCCAGTCAACGAAGTGATTTGATGGCGAATTATGAACGTCTATCTTTAGAAGTGTCTAAGCTTGCAAAAAGTGGAGCGGATATTATGATTAAAAACAATTGGTTAGAGGAACCACCAGGAACAGAAGATCGTGAGAAATTAGCTGAAAATAAAGAAAACTGATCAGTAAAAAAAGTAGTTCAATTTTGGAGCAGGCTTACCAAAATGAACTACTTTTTAATTAACTATTCTAGAGACCACAAAGTTATTAGAATGAGGAGGAGTAAAAGAAATGAAAGCACCATATACAAGGAAAAATGCTCATGCAATTACATAACTTTTTCTTGATACCAGCTTTATTATTTTATGTTCTTTCCTTTGATATCGTTGAAGAAAGATTGGTTGGATTTAAAACAGCTTCTCATCCTTCGTCAGGATGATTTTTTATCTTTGCCCTGCGCTTTTCTGATGAGCTTTTGCAAAAGCAACCCTACAAGCACCCCTGGTAATACACTTACTATTGGTAGCCAAATAGGACCTAATAATACGCCGAACAACGTAAAACTTGAGGAAAAGATCGTTCCCACTGTTACAAAATAAGCGGAAAAAACAAATGGCAAGGAAGAATAGGGCTTGCCACCACCGCCAGCATCTCGATAAGCATCCCACATCGCAAAAAAGTATAAACAAGGATAGAACAGAAGCCATTGGTAGTCTGCTTTGTCAATAGCCATTTCCATTTGGCCATAAAAACTAAAAATAAGTATTTCGTTTAAATTTGCTTGTACATTAATGATAAATTCTAATCCAATTAAGATAATCCCTTTAATTATTTTCCCATTAAGTAACTGACCAAATCCAGGCAGTGCAATGCTCCATAACAATACTTCAGATGGCTTCACGTTTCACTTGCACCTTTTTTTTTGAGTAATGTAAGAAAATAATATAGGGTCATCAAGAAACAGGGGGAGTATCTTATTTGCAAAGACGCTGGTTTAATATGGTAAGTCACTTTTACACCTTCTTAAATTGGTCGTTAAGGATAGGTCAGATAATAAAGATTTATCATACTTAGCTGTTTTTTGGATAGATTTCATTATATAGGAAAGGTAATTCAATAAAGCCCGCTAATTTGTAAACTAGCCCTTTTTTTTCCATGGTGGGTCGCCGTTTTTGTGTAGTTTTTGATTTGCTTTATAAATAACATAAGGCACAAGCACAGTTAATATGGTGACAATCAAAATTAACTTATCAGGTAATTTCCCAATGATAATTTCCCACATATTTATCTCTCCATTCTATTATCTTTTGCTTTGTCTGAAGCTCCTATATTTCGTACGGCGGCGTTTGCTGTTACTTCTACTGTACTTTGCGAAAATAATTTCTCTCCTTGCTCCCAATCGTTTTCAATCTTTTTCCAGACATTATAGTGCCTTTGTTTTAAAATGTTACTGAACCCTAGAAAATCCACTTCTAACTCTTGCTGGGCCTTCTCCACCGTATTGAGAACGATTTGTTCCATTTTCTCATTTATATTCTTTTCTATTTTCTTCATATATGCTTGATCTAAAAGTGACTTACTGCCGAACATTTCGGCAATAGCTCCTTCTGTATCAATAGCTATCGATATTTTTATATTAGCCGGATTGTTAGTATTTATGTTGATGGAACTCTTTGCATTATTTATCTCATATATCATAAGTTCCCCATCTATATAAAAAGGTATTATTCCATTTTTAATATCCCCTTCTATCAGTCTAAAGCCTTTAACGTCATCACCAGAAAGTGCTCCAACCTGATGATCTGTTAGTCCGTCAAATACTGCCACACCATTATACCTGATATTATCCCCTGATAAGGAAATAAGTGGGAGAACGTAGCTTTCTTTATTTAACAAATATTGATGTAGTCTTCCAACCGGAACTGGTTCAATTAATTCTAGAGATTTTATATTATTTTCCATTATAGTATCGATGATTCGGGAAGGAAGTTCATCTGTTTTTGGTTTAATTTCGAGTATTTCTTTTGCGCTTCCTTCCGATATCATTACTTTTATTCCTCTACGCATTTCATGATCTCGAATAAACCCGTCTAATACACTAGAAAATACATCAGGCTGACTGGCAATTTCATGGGAAACGATTAAAATTTTTAAATGCTCATAATTAGGGATCAAATTAGTAAGGCTTAACATCTCTCTGGAAATTTGAAACGAACTTTGACCAGTAGCTGATAAGTTTGTGAATGCTGTCTGTTCTCCACCTCCCGTTTGATTAGGGTTCGGTAAGTTCCCTGGTATTACAAATTGACTGGTCAATGTTATGTTATAGGTACCTTCTTTTTGTTCTTCTGCCATATCGAGTGCACTTCCAATAACAAAGCCTCTATCATCGATTGGTAATTCATCCCAGCAACCTGTAAGTAATAGTACAATAGAGCAAGATATTATGGTAAGAACGCGTTTCATGTTAGATAACTCTCCTTATTTTGGCAATGACAAATAATAAAATCACAACAAATGAAGTGTAGAAGGTGGAGCTATAACCAATATACGATGCAAAGGTAGAAACCTGTATTAAATCTTGAGGGTACATACTCGTTACGTATATAATTGGTGCAATGATTAAAATGAGTTTGATTTTAACCATATTTGTGAAAATAGAATTAATTGCGAGAACAGTGATATCGAATGCCATTGCGGTTGTGTTAAATATGGCCATTATCCAAATAACAAAGAATAACGACTCAAACCTTTCTAAAACACCGCCTGGAATTTCTACAATTTTAGCAAGCTCTATAGTAGGGTACTGTAAATTGGAGGTAACCGCATTTCCGAAAACCATGATACAGGTAAGGTAAAGTGATAAATATAATACAATCGTGACACATATACCGAAAACAGCCATTCGTGGTGCTTTTTCGGGCTTTCTTACAAGTGTGATATAAAACCACAGAATACCAAATCCCGTATAAGATAATATGCCATTTTTGAATCCTTCCACATATCCGTTAAAATCCGTTTGAAACATGGGCAATAAGAAGTTTGGATTAAACAGATTAATATTAAAGACCATCACGACTACGGCAATAAATAATACAAAAGGCAAGAACAATGTATTTAATCGAAAAAGGCCAATTCTTGAACCGGCTACCGCATAAATGATCAATAATAGAAACGTAAAGGAAATGATTTCAATCGGTGTTTCTATTAACAAATAATGATTGGAAATGTCAGCAATTTGGCGAATCTGCAATGCAGTTACAAACATTGATAAAATTCCGAACATAAATGTTAAAAGGATTGCTAAGGGCCTTGAAACTATTACGGATGAATAGGTAATAAAAGACTGATTTGGAAAACTTGCTGAAAGTTTTGCAACAGACCATGTGATGAGAATGGTTACCAATCCTCCGGATAGTAACGATACCCACCCGTCAGATGCCATTGTTACGGAGGCAATGCTATGTGGTAAAGAAAGGATACCTATACCGATTACAAAGGCAGGTACAGCAATCAAAATTTGCTTATCAGAAATTTTCTCATCAGCGTATTCAAATGTTTTCATTACCTATTCTCCTTATCAGTTTTTTGCTTATCAGTTGTTTGCATATAAGTTGGTCTTTTCGTTAACTGTGGAATTGGTTTACGGAAAATAAGATCCTCCCAATCCTTAAAGAAGGTAGGTGCAAAAGGAACAGAATAAGGAACTCCGATGCTTTTAAGATTAACAATATGAATGTTTACCATGATGTAACCGATAATGATTCCATAGAGCCCAAATGTTCCAGCTAAGAAGATAAACCCAAACAAAATAATTCTAAAAGCAATCGCAACACTATATGCTGGTAATGCAAATGATGCAATGGCATTAAGGGCAATGACAATAACCATGATAGGGCTAACAACCCCTGCTTGTACTGCAGCGTCTCCGATAACGAGTCCACCTACAATTCCAATCGTTTGTCCAATCGTCTTAGGTAAGCGTGCTCCTGCTTCTCGTAATAATTCCATGGTGACCGCCATCAGAAATGCTTCTATTAAAGGTGTAAATGGTACACCTTCCCTTGATGCTGCGATCGAGAATGCTAAATCGGATGGAATCATTCCAGGATGGAAGGAGACTAATGCTATATATAATGATGGTAAGAATATTGCGATAAAAGCAGCTATGTATCGTAAGATTCTAAGTAAAGTTCCAATTGTCCATCGTTCATAGTAATCCTCTGGGGATTGCATAGCATTTGCTAATGTTGTTGGTGCAATTAATACAAACGGACTTCCATCAAGAATAATGACAACTTTCCCCTGTAAAAGAGCGGCCGAGGCTTTGTCGGGTCTCTCTGTATTTAGGATTTGTGGAAAAGGAGAAAGGAAATTATCTTCAATCCATTGCTCGATAAAACCAGATTCTGGTGCATCATCCATGTCAATAGACTCAAGTCTTCTGTTAATTTCCTTTAGTATATCCGGATGAATAACATCGGCTATATAGGTTACGACTAGATCTTTTTTGGATCGTCTACCAATTTGGTACGTCTTGAATCGTAAATTTGGATCTTGAATATAACGGCGTATTAGGACTATATTGGTACGCAAATCTTCTACAAAGCCATCTCTTGGGCCACGAATTAATGATTCTGTTACAGGTTCCTGGATTTCACGTTTGTCCCATCCTTGTGTACCAATAATGAATACCTTATCTATCCCATCTAAATATAGAACGGTACTTCCATTTAAAATTTCGTTTGATACGTCATCTAATGAATCTCCTATTTTAAGTGAAGAAGTGGAGAGAATATCCATATTTAACACATCAAAAAGTTCTTGTTTATTAGTAGGTATTTGGATTCTTTCCGTTTCAAGCTGTATATTATCTATTATATTATTGCGAACATATGCCCCATCTGCTAATCCATCAATATAAGCTGTGGCACAACGGTGATTGGAACCCCGAATGGTAAATTCTCGGATGACTAAATCGTTTGGTTCATCTAATAATTTCTTTAAGTTATCTAGGTTTGTATCCAAATTGTTTACTAATCGGATGATCGTTTGGTCCTTTTTCTTCCTTTCCTTTTTTTTATGACGATTTAAAAATGAGTTTTTGTGTATTTTAATCACCCCACATTTGCACGATCCTTATTCTTTTTGTTTCCCCACTTTATCTGTTTCTATACAAATGTTCGAGGGTACAGAGAGAAAGAATCTCCCATAAAAATAAAGAGCCAGAGATAATTATCTCTGGCTCCGTATATCTTATATTGGAGATATATACTAGTTGGAATGTTAGCAGTGGAGGAGAATCGAATTTTCTCATCTAAGATTACACTACTTGGCGATCCCAATGACGATGCTTTGCGATTGCCTTTATAAATGCTGGTGTAAATGTGTTCATATTATTACCAGTCACCACACCTGGCTTGCTATCAAATTGATATACTTCTAACCATTTTATACCTTCATGTGTAGCACCAATCGTCTTAAAATGAGAAAATGCTTCGTCAATAAAGTATGCCACATCCTTGTTAAATTGCTTATTTGTATTGCTTCCTCTAATTATATAAACCGCATCAAATAACACAGAATCAGCTGTTAAATTAGTATAGTCAACTTCTAGGTGTGTACCTCTAACGCCAGAGATAATACCGAGTTTCTCACTAATAATTTTAGGCTGTAGACCAGAAGCTTTTAGTGAGGACAGTACATACTTTACATCCGCATCATTAAAGCCATCCGTTACAATAACTGCAACCGAACGTGAAAAGGCGCTATATGTGGTATTCATCTGACTAAGTGCTGGAGAAGCTTTTGTAACATTGGAACCACCAGTTTTGGGAGGTACGACACCAATGTCGACAGCGATAGCAATCGCTAAATCTAAATTGACGTGAGCAAACATGTCGACGACTTGTTGTTTGACAGACTTACTTTTCACGTTTCCTAGTTCAAATCTAAATGCATCCATAATATGTTTTTTTTCTGTTTCACTCATGCTGTTCCAAAATAAAGTCGCCTGAGAAAAGTGATCATTAAAGCTTTCACTTCGCCCTTGTATTTTACGTCCTTCTACTTTTTCCTGATAGTGCTGATATCCACCTTCTGCAACACTCGCTTCTGAGGGGGTATTTCCTGCCAAAGAGTTTCTGTGATAGCTTACTTTTCCAAGATTAATCGTTTGTCTGTGATATCCGTCACGCTGATTGTTATGAAACGGACAAACTGGCCGGTTGATCGGTATTTCATGGAAATTTGGGCCGCCGAGACGGATAAGCTGTGTGTCTGTATAAGAAAATAACCTTGCTTGTAATAACGGATCATTGGTAAAATCGATTCCAGGCACTACATGGCCAGGGTGAAATGCGACCTGCTCTGTTTCAGCAAATACATTATCGACATTGCGGTTCAATGTCATTTTTCCAATGATCTTTACTGGTACATCTTCCTCGGGCCAAATCTTTGTCGAATCCAAAATGTCGAAATCAAATGCAAATTCATCTTCCTCATTAATAATTTGAACACCTAACTCAAACTCTGGATAGAAGCCATTTTCAATTGCTTCCCATAGATCACGGCGATGGAAGTCAGGATCTCTACCTGCTAGTTCATGAGCCTCATCCCATATAAGAGAGTGGCTACCAAGTATAGGCTTCCAGTGAAACTTGACAAAGAAGGCCTTGCCTTGCTCATTTACAAAACGAAACGTATGCACACCAAACCCTTCCATCATTCGAAAGCTTCTCGGTATTGCCCGGTCAGACATCAGCCACATAATCATATGAGCGGTTTCTTGATTGTTAGCGACAAAGTCCCAAAATGTATCATGTGCTGAGGAAGCTTGTGGCATTTCATTGTGGGGCTCCGGTTTAATTGCATGTACGATATCTGGGAATTTTATGCCGTCTTGAATAAAAAACACTGGGATATTATTACCGACTAAGTCAAAGTTGCCTTCATCTGTATAGAATTTTGTTGCGAAACCTCGTACATCCCGAACGCTATCAGCAGATCCTCGTGAACCAACTACCGTTGAAAATCGGACAAAAACAGGGGTTTTGATCGTTACATCTTGTAAAAACTTGGCTCTCGTAAAATGTTTCATACTTTCATATAATTGGAATTCACCATGAGCAGCAAATCCTCGTGCATGTACAACTCGTTCGGGAATACGCTCATGATCGAAATGGGTCATTTTTTCACGGAAATGAAAATCCTCCATTAATGTGGGACCCCGTTTACCTGCTTTGAGTGAAAACTCATCCACTGATACCTTTAATCCTTGATTTGTAGTCAGCTTTTTCCCTTTATCATCAACTCGAAACAGGTCCAATTGATGGTCTTTTTTGTTACTGTTTATTTTAGGATCATCCGTCATTTTTTTATCCCTCCTTCTAGTTAATTAGTATGTAGAATGATTGACGATTATTTGAATTTTTTTGATAGAGAGCATATGTCATAAAAAAAGCCATCCCTTCAGATAAAGAATGGCGTGGATCATCATCCTATTAGATGATAGGGTAATACGGTTGGTACCTTGGATTCGTGAAATAAGGTGGTCTAGGTCCGATTGCAGGCAACAGCCAAAAGGACGGATTATTAGCGTACAACACTTTTTCCTTTTTTTGAGATTCGCGAATCAATAAGTATTTAACTTCCGGATTGTAATAATAACGCATCGTTTCACCCCCTGCTAGTAGACTATGCATCCCTTTTACTCAACGAGCTAGTTCACTTTTTAGAAAGTGGTCAACGACCTTTGCAGATCCTTTGACTTACGCATTTTCTTAGATAGACAAACACGATATTCGCCTATGAAACATAGAGTACTTCTAGCGAAAGTTAAAAGGAGGCTTACACATGTCTGATAATAGACGAGATGATGACAAGTACCCTATGCATCCTAATTACGGAAAGATAACGCAGTATGAAGAGGTAGCCCTGACTGTGCCAGAACAACGCCAATATCGCCAACCCGGAGTAGAAGATTTAATGGTACCAAAACCGATTATTGAAAATCCCAATTATAAAGGTAGTGGAAAATTAAAAGATAAAGTCGCACTTATTACAGGTGGGGATAGTGGAATGGGGGCAGCAGCTGCTATTGCATTCGCTAAAGAAGGAGCAAATGTGGCCATTGCTTATTTAGATGAACATGATGATGCACACCGAACCAAAAATAGAATTGAAGAATTAGGAAAAAGGTGTCTGTTATTACCAGGAGATTTAAGGGATAAACAACAATGTATTCATATAGTTGAAAAGACAGTAGAAGTGTTTGGACAGCTTGACGTTTTATGTAATCATGTCGGCATTCAATTTCAACAATTAAATTTAGAAGATATAACGGATGAACAGTTCGATGATACATTTAAGGTGAATATCTATTCCCATTTTTATACAACTAGAGCAGCACTAAAATACTTAAAAGCAGGCAGCTCTATTATAAACACTTCTTCTGTTGTGACTTTTTACGGATTTGATCAATTAATTGATTATACAGCGACAAAAGGAGCAAACATCGGATTCACACGTGCACTTGCCAGAAACCTAGTCAAAAAAGGCATTCGAGTAAATGCGATTGCTCCAGGAAGGTTTTGGACTCCATTAATCCCTTCCAGTTTTTCTGCTGATGAAGTGACGTTAGCAGGTAACCCAATGGATCGTCAAGCCCAACCATTTGAAATTGCCCCAGCTTTTGTCTATCTTGCCTCAGATGATTCTCGATTTGTGACAGGTCAAACACTTCATGTTAATGGCGGGCAAGTATTTGGATAATGAACTGGTTGAGTAAGCCAATACTTACTCAACCTTTTTCCAATGGCGGATCATTAGTAAGGTGACACCACCAATTATGCCTACTAGCAATAAACTTATCCAAAATCCAGGACGAATACTTTCTTCCATTAAGGTTCCCGATACGGCTGCTATAATGAATAAAAGACCAACACATGCAATCATCTTGTTTAATAATTTTATTCCCTCCAATACCCTCCACGAGGAAAGGATGATAAATGCCCAATTGAACAGTAGTAAAATCCCTGCTGCGGTTGTAATATACTCATAAATCTTTTCGGGTAAAAGTAATGCAGTAATCACCGAAGCAATCAACCCAATGGTAGCAAGTAATAAAGAAGGGAGAGGTAACTCTTTAAACTTCTTTATTTTCTTTGAGAACAGTTTCGGTGCATCGCCGTCTTTTGCTAAGGTTACTAATAAGGTGACCACCCCAAATAATGCTGCAGTCATCGTAGAAAAACCAGCAACAATGATAGCAGCGTTAAAGACATGTGGAAAAAAAGGTAGTGAATAGTCAGCTAAAGCTGTTACAAATGGACTCTCATTTGGATCAAATTTATTAACTGGTGCCATCATTACTGCTAAACAAAGAGAAGCAATATAGATAACAGCGAGTAACCCTAGCATCACCTTTCCTGTTTTCGGTGCATCTTCTTTTTTCTTTAACCGGATTGCCATTAATCCAATTACTTCGATCCCACCAAAAGCATAGAAAGCATAGATCAGTGATGCCCAAAAGCCTTTGTACCCTCCCGTAAAAGTGTCACCTATATTAGTTGGAATGCCTGGTTCATCGTTTGAACCACCATTTATCCCACCTGCTAATGCTACAATGGCAATAATAATAAACATGATAATTGCTGCAGTTTTGATAACTGCTAAAAAATCCTCGATGCGGTCAAATCCTCTTGTGCCAAGTAATATGACAAAAATCGATAAGGTGGCATAAATGGCAGCAAAAACCCATAGCGGAATATCTGGGAACCATGTTTTTGTTAAAATCGCCAAAGCAATTAATTGGCTGCCCATAATTAAAATACTCGAACACCAATAGTTCCATCCACAGCTAAAGCCAGCCCATTTACCAAAAGCTTTCTCAGCATAATAGCAAAAAGAACCCTCCTGGGGATCGGCTGCGGACATTTTTGCTAATAAATTAAACACAATATAGGTGCCGATAGCCGCCATCAAAAAAGAAAATACGATCGAAGGACCGGTAAGTTTGATCCCAATACTTGAACCAAGAAAATAGCCCGTCCCAATCGTACATCCGACACCTGTTAATGCTAATTGCCACCAGGCGATTTTCTTTTCTGATGCAGATGATGATTCACTCACACAGCATTCTCCTTATCCTTTTGAACTAAACCATGTTTAGTATTGGATAAGCTGATCTAAAATATGAGTGTAATGGCTTGATACCCAAAATAAATAGCAAAACCAATTAAGGAAATTCCTGTAACAACAGAGATGATTTTTAATGTTTTCTCTGAAAGTAAATGACGAGAGCCACTAGAAATAAGAGCCATGGAGAGATCCCATATCATCACACCGAGAATAATTGCTGAGCTGTACCAGAACAAATGAAGTGTATCGTATTTATGAATGGTATTTGCCAGTACAGATCCGTAAATGCCTAACCAGAACAGGATCGAGAGTGGATTACTAATCGAAATCAGAAATCCGGAAGTAAAGGTTTTGAGTAAGGAATCACGTTCACCTCTTTCCTGAAAGGTTTGGGTTGAAACCATACTTTCGATCCCTGTATACAAGAGAACAAATGCACCGAATGACCATAAAAACGTCTTCATAAAAGGAGTATCTAAAAAATGGACAACCCCAAAGTAGACAGCAAGGATAAAAAATAACTCTGCTATAATAGAACCTAATCCAATCATCCATGAATGCAGGAATCCATTTTTAATTCCTTGGTTAATTTGTGCCGCATTGATCGGACCAAGTGGCGCAGCTAAAGATAAACCGAGAAACATGTAACTAAGAAAAATAGTCAATTGTCTTCACTCCCCCTAACTAATAAAAGCTTGTACCATTACTATTCTATTTACAAAATGTAGAGATATGAGCTAAAGGAGAGATAACTTATGTATGTAACGATCAAAATCGTATATTCTTCGCCAAAAGGATTGCAGACGACATTTACTTCTGATGAAATCGAAGCTGAACAAGCGCTCGAAATTGCCAATGATTTGGAACAATGGAAACGTACGGAGTCGATTGAATTTGTAGATCACCGTGGCAACCACTGGAATAAAAAAGAGTTGATCACCTACACAGAGGAAATAGTGACGGAGCCCAATCATGTTACTGTGTTTTTCGATGCGGGTTTTAATCTACAAACAAATAAAGCAGGGTTAGGATTCGCGATATATTACACACAAAACCATCAGCATTACCGCATCAGGAAAAATATAACTGTATCAGAGTTGACGTCTAATAATGAGGCTGAGTATGCCGCATTATTTGAAGGGATTAAACAGTTAGAAGATTTGAATGTTCATCATCAGCAGGTAACATTTAAAGGAGACTCTAAAGTAGTGATCAACCAATTGTTGGGAGAGTGGCCGTGTATGGAGCAAACATTAAATGAGTGGGCTGATAGAATTGAACAAAAACTGGAGACAATCGGAATTGAACCGCTCTATCAGGATATCACCAGAAAAGATAATCGTGAAGCTCATCAGCTAGCTACAAAGGCTTTAGAAAATATTGAAATAAATAGTCATATAAAATTGTAACTTTTACTAAAGAGGGACGACTAATCAATTAAAGATAAGAATGGAGGGATGAGCATGAAAAATAAAACATGGATTTGTAGTGTGATCCTAGGCGTTACACTTTTTTTACCAACGGTGGTTTTGGCTGATGCAGAAGTAGAAGAACTGGAAAGATCGATGATCGAATTGGAAGAAGATGTGAATCATACTGAAACGATCGAAAAAGCCCAACAATATATCGAGGAATATTTAGCTGACCGTTTTGCTGGGCTCTATATTGACCGTGAGGGGCAACTATCAGGTGTTGTCGTGTTGATGTTTACCGAGCCTATTGCTGAGGAACATCAACAAGCATTGGAAGGCTTTGCTGAACAGCCGGAAGATATCAAGATAAGAGAAGTAGATTATACAGAAGATCAATTAATCGAGAAGCAAAAAGAGATAGACGATGCTGGCTTTGAATATGATAACTTTACCATTTATCATACAAGCATAGACATCATTAACGGTAAGGTAGTTATTGGAATTGATGCATTGAATGAGGATAACAGGCAGTTTCTTTATGATAAATATGGAGAAGAATTAGTGGAAATTGTAGAAGGTGAGCAGGCAACAACGTTAGAGATGACAACATTCGAAGCTGACATGGAAAATGATATAGAGGTAACAACTCAACAAGAACTGCAGGAGGAAGAGCAAGAGGAAGAGCGCAACTTTTTTCAAAAAATTATCGATACGATAAAGGGATGGTTCTCTTAAAGTAAAAGCCAGCACTGGGTGAGTGATAAGCATCCAGTGTTTTTTATGTTTTAGATCAAATGAGTCATTAATGGGAATTTTCAACAAATCTAATAGGGAGTAGTAAGGATTTGTAGAATAAACGGAGATAATGAACAAATCATCTTGGGAAGAATTCAGATTTGTTCAATAAATGGAAATAAATAATCAATTCATAAATATAGCAGGCGCACATCCTCCTTAAAGACTCCTCGCTAAGAGATCCACTCACTTCTAAAATGTAAAGTTAACTTGACAGTAAAGGAAGCTTTACATTATACTAATAAATGGAAAGGGTGATTTATGTGTGAAAAACCGAATCAGGGAACTAAGAAAGTCGCAAAGCATCTCGCAAGAAAAAATGGCAATGAAATTGAACGTTTCTCGTCAGACCATTATTTCAATCGAAAAAGGAAAGTATAATCCTTCGCTTCCATTAGCTATGCAAATTGCAAGGCTATTTAATCGGAGTGTAGAGGAAGTATTTATTTTGGATGAGAAAGATATCAAATAGAAAGGAAGATGAGAGTGAAAAAGCAATATGACCGAAGACTATTTATTATTTTTGGTGTAATGTTTCTATTAATGAGTGGATTATTTAATTGGGCAACCATAAGTACAGGTGTGTTTCCTGTAGGCCATGATCTAATGTTGATCGCTATGACGGTGATATGTTTTTGTAATGCTTATTTGGCACCACAATTTATCCAGAATGATGAACGTACAAAAACCATTAAAGAACGCAGTATGTTTTACAGTTATTTTATTAATCTAGGCTATATGATTTTATTGCTTACGCTATTACAATTTAATTTATTAGCCATAACAGCCTCACAAGCAATTGCAATATTAGCAGCTTTAACCATTATGACAGTTTTCTTATCAATGGTTGTATTATCTAAACGATATTAGTAAGGAGGAGATACAATATGAATAGTTGGTATGGAATAGTTCTAATTTTGTCAGGAGTGATTGCCACTTATTTTATATCAAAAAAAGCCCGTAATGATCAGAATGAACTGACGAGAAAGGGTTTTTATGGAATTATTTCTGTCTTCTTGATCATCTTTGTAATTACAATAATTATTACTGTTTTATCAGCAAACTAACCTCGTAGCTAAATCAATTTAAAAACATGATAACCACCCTCTAGACGAGAATAGTTATCATGTTATGTCCACAGAAACCTATGCTTTTGGTAACACAATTCGTTGATACATTTTGACAGTTAACACATAGTACAATCCATAAATGACGAGGAACAGGGTGATCGGGATCCATATTTTAGTATATGGTTCGATCAAAATAAAAGCGAACATCTCCATACCGATAAGTACATGGACAAGACCGATAATACCTGGAAAAAGGAAAACAAGAAATAGTTCCTTATAAATCGACCTTTTTAGTTTTTCTTGACGTACCCCTATTTTTCTAAGCATCTGATAGCGCTCAATATCGACGGTCGCACTGGAGAGTAGCTTGAACATAAGTACACTCGCCATCATCATTAAGAAAGCAACCCCAAGAAACAATCCCATAAAAATAGTCCCATTCGCTAGACTTTTTAAGGCGATATAATTTTCATATTTACTTCCAGTCATTGTAGGCTCTTCCCCTGTATAATCTACTGCTAACTGGTAGTGGCGTTCATCGATTGTTGCCAGTGTATCTGAGTAATCAGTGAAATCTTCTACTTTACCAATTAAAATAGTTTGGGTTGCTGCATTAATTTCTTCAAATTTATCCTGGTCCAAAATATATAATGAACGATCACCGAACATATAATAATTTGCCATCAATTCGGTTCTTAATGCTGTTTGCCAGTGCTCAGACATTCTTTCGGCTTCATCCGTTTCCTCTGTTGAGTAAATTGGAGCAGTCAAATCATCTGCTACACGCACTTCTCTAGACAACTCATCAAGATTACCGGTAAACTCTTTGATAATTGGTGGATTTGCTTGTAAGTCATGTTTGGAGAAATAGACGCCATCATCTGTCACACGATAGGAATAAAGCTGTTTCTCCTCGAATTCCCAATTTCTCATTTCTGCTAATTCGTCCTCTGTTGGCTCGAGTACTTTCACATCGTAAGCATGCATCATCGAAGATTGTATTTCAATATTATGATAAAACGATAAACCAGCAGTCATTGCTCCTAATCCTAGTGCAATCAACATTGCAACTGTCCCAAGTACTTTAGATAATTGACTGACACGGAAATCAAGCTGTCCATAGGTAAAAGCGTTGAGTCCTTTCTCATTAATCGCCCGGATTGCTTTGATTCTTTTGATCAGAAATGGTAACAGAGCCATAAAGAAGAAGTATGTCCCTGGTGTGATAGTCGCTGCAGCAATGATTACACCAAACATTGCGAGTTTATCCATATTGATCATGGCAAAGTAACCGATAGTAATTAAAATGATCGCGAATATGGTTCCTATAAAAGTTTTCCAGCCTTTGATTATTTTTGTTTCTGCTTTTTGATCGGCATGTAACAGTTCCAGTACTGATTTTCGTGCTACTCTTATGGCATTAACAATTGCTGTTAAAAGAAACAAGATAAGATAGAAAATAATCGTTGTCAGAAGCGAAGAAGGATAGAAAGAATGGAACCCTTCACCGGAAAAATCCAGTCTTGCCATCAAAAGTCTCCCGATTCCTTCTGAAAGTCCTACGCCAAATACGAGACCAATTACTAAAGAGGTAATCCCAATTACCAATGTTTCCAGAAACATCATTTGGGTAACCTTTCCTTTTTTCGCTCCCAAAGTCATATACATGCCGAGTTCCTTTTGACGAAGCGACAGAATAAACGATGTTGCATAGAAAATGTAAAAAATGGTGACCATCCCTAAAATAAATGTTCCGACATGGAAGACAAATACAATGGAACTAATTAGGGCGTTCGCTTCCAAAAAGGCTCTATTCTGTGCCAATGTTTCAAACATGTAGAAAATGGCAATCGATATGGTTAAACCAAATAATAATACAAGATAATCCTTCCACATTTTTTTCATACTACCAGATAGAAGTTTCACTAACATGATCTTTACCTCCTTTCCTTATGACGATTGAATGCTTGTTAATTCAGCAAGCACATTTAAAATTTGTTGGTGAAATTGTTGTTGGTCTCCGGATTTCTTAATTTCTTTATAAAGCGTCCCGTCCTGTATAACTAAAATCCGTTCACAATAACTGGCACTTAAGGGGTCATGCGTAACGAGCATAATGGAGACATCGTGAAATTGATTTAAATGTTCCATAGTTTTCATCAAGCTGTGTGCATTTTTCGAATCGAGTGCACCTGTTGGCTCATCTGCAAGAATAATTGCCGGATTGTGAACTAATGCTCTGGCAGCTGCAGCACGCTGCTTTTGACCACCCGAAACGGTCACCGGATATTTAGGAAGAATCGACTTAATTCCTAGTTTCTCTGCCACTTGTGTGACGAGTGGTTTGATTTTCTTAGAGCTAACGCCTTTCAGTGAAAGTGGTAAAGCGATATTTTCATAAATGGTTAAATTTTCGAGTAGATTAAAATCTTGGAAGATAAAGCCTAATTGCTCCGCACGAAAATCTGCTAATGCATTCTGTTTCATATCCGTAATATCCTGACCGGCGATTTCAATTTTGCCTGAAGTAGCTTTATCTAAGGTGGAAACGACATTTAGCAATGTTGTCTTACCTGCACCTGATGGTCCCATAATACCGACGAATTCTCCTTCTTCGATGGTGAAGGTAACATTATCGAGCGCTTTATATTGATTTTCTGATTTTTTACCAAATACTTTTTGAACGTTTTCTACATTAACAACTGGTTTAGTCATGTTTTCATACCTCCAAATTTGTTTTACTGTGTATAGTGTAAGAGAAGACACCAAAACTACCTATCGATTTTTCTTTCATCTGCCTTACATTTTTGTAAGATAAAAAAACATGAATCTATTTAAAGATTCATGTTTTCAGGTGAGCTATAAAATTGTGGAGTGGCTGTATATCGATTATTTGTTGATTACAGTCGACCGGATCTTTACAAATATAGTTTCCCCGTTTCGTATAGGTTCCACGCATTTGCCCTTTTTTCTCTGATGTAAATAATGCAACATCTCCCAAGCCGTTACATATTGTACATATTCCTTTTTGCTGCGAGGTTTCTAAATATCCTTGGATACCGATTAGTTTCGATTCTTTAGGGATAAGCATATACGTTTTGCCTGATCCTAAGTCATACCATCTTAAATAAACAGTTTCTTTTCTATCGATTTGGTCGAGTTCTGGCATTTGAAGTTTCCTTACTTTCGGAAATGCTTTTTGAATCTGATTTCCACTAACCATCGGAAATGGAATAACATATTGCTTGATTTGCTGAATAAAAAGAGCTATGTCTTCTTTGTCCTTAATAGTTTGAAGAGAGGATAGTGTCTGCTTCTGCTCTTCTGTTATGTCATGTAATTGTTTTTCCAGTTCCTCGACAGCTATTTCTTTTACAGCTTGTATGACATCTTTATCACTAGAACTGGATTGCGCACTGACAATTTTTTTAGCTTGTTGTTTCATATGATTAAATTGATAGGGCTGAATAAATGCTTCCATTGTTCACACTCCTTACCTTCCTAGTGTAACAAATTCTCCACAAAAAGATATGGCAAGAACGTTTTCCAACTATTCTTGCCATATAATCATTTATTATGTTGTCCGTAAATTCGTTCCACTTAGGGTAGTCAAACTTTATCACAGTGCAAAACGTCTGTAAGCCCCCACTTCCAGACAAGGATAAGTTTTGGGATAACAGACGCTAGCACCCTGATCATCGTCTCACTTTATAGACAATTTTTTTTATCGTTTCTATTGATAAACAAAAGCTATTCGCTAGTTGTTCGATTGTTGTTCCTTCTTGAAATAATTCTTGGATTTCTTGGTTTCGTTGATCATAATAGTGTCTATTACCAGAGAGGACTCCCCATTTTCTTTTTCCTTGCTTTGGAATATAGATGCTTTCACCTTGAACATATTCCTGTAAAGCAAGTAACAGTTCTTCAGGAAGTATCTCTTGCGCTTTTGTCGTTTTCATACTTGCCAGCTCCTTATTTTCATCTTTCTATAAGGGCAAAGCATGCGCAGAAAAGGCGATATTTACATCCCCCATACAAAGTATCGCCTTATTTGCCAGGCTTTGCATGGGTAAGCATAAAGTAAGGCAATAATCTCGACATTGCCATTTGAAACACCTCCGTACAGTAATCATACCTTAATTTTACAAAAAGTCTAATGTTTTATTTACTACAGGCAATGATGCACTATTTCCGAATATTATACTTCCAAGCCTTATCCTCATCCATCATTTTTTTAGCGGCATAGATCGTTAAGAATTGAATGACGATAATCGGTAATCCCATTAATCCGGAGATTACTTCTAGTGGAGCAAGTCCACCAATCTGCATTAAAACTAATGCCAGTCCGGTAATAATTGCTGCCACAATAATCCTGAGGCTTCTTGACGGTTCCATTTTACTCATATCTCGTTTACTAGTATAGGCTGCGATCGTGTAGGTTGTTGAATCCAAGGTTGTGGTTAAGAAAATCATTGATACGATCACAAATGCAATAATCGCAATGCTCGCCCAAGGTAAGGAAAGAAGAATCTCAGGTATGGCGTTCATTGGATCGCTACCTGCGACAATGTCCAAAACAGGTACTTTACCTGTAAGGTAGCGTTCTACACCAAATCCACCTAAAATACCTGTTGCAACCCAAGACAGCATTGTAGGTGCTAATAAATAGGTTAAAATCATTTCCTTTACGGTGCGACCTTTTGATATTTTGGCAGCAAAAATACTGTGTAGCATCGCCCATGTTGCACTATAAGCAAACCAGAAAACCATATGGCTTTGCACATGTGTTGCTGTTGCCATTGAGACAGAATCAGTATAAAAAGATAGTTGCAGATAATGCTGAAGTAAGTGCCCAACTGTATCGGTAAAATAGTCTAAAATAAAAATACCAGGTCCGGCAATTAAAATAAATATAGCTATTCCAGCAGCTAAATACATATTAAACGTACTTAGCCGTTTAATCCCTTTTTCAATACCTAAATAGGCACTAACGGAAAATAAAATTACCCAAATAATGGTGATGATGAATGTCAGCCCAAAGGTTACCTCCATATTTAGGAGTGCGGCAACATTGTAGGTGATTATCGGGGTTCCTAATCCTAGTGTTACTGCTGCTCCAGATAAAATACTAACCAAGAAAAGGACATCTAACACTTTCCCGCCGATACCATCTGTGAATTTATCGCCAAAAATACAGCGGCATGCTTCAGAAATTCGCATCAGCGGTCTTTTTTTAACATGAATAATATAGGCCATTGCAGGAGCAGCCATTACAAAAATCGCAAATACCTGAAAGCTCCATAAAAACATACTGTAGGCATTTCCCCATAATAAAGCTTCCTGTGATTCAGGTGCTACTCCAAATGGTGGGTCAAGTGCTACTTCTGTCCATTGCACCATTCCAGTTCTCATAATGGTGGAGCCGACACCCATTGCAATCAAAATCGATGCATATTCAAACATGGTAAATCTCGGCTTCTCATTTGGATTACCAAGTACGATTTTACCGTATTTGGAAAAGGATAAGTATAATCCAGCGCCAACTAAAATTAGCGCATACCAAATATATCCCCAACTAAAAAACCTCCACAATTTTATTAAAAATAGCATTTAATACCTGTAAAGATTCAGATTCAAAGAGCGAAAAAGGAATGCTAATAGCGATGATAATAAGTAATGAAGGAAGAAAAATTCGGTAATCGATCAATCGCCAACCTCGATTACTTGCATAATGTTTCAACATAATCACTCTCCTGCAGTTTACATTTTTAGATACAGTAGTGAAATACCACATAAATAAAATGCTAAACAAGAAGGATGTTTTTCCTTGGTCGAATCGGGTAAATAAAACAAAAAGACAGGAAGGAACAAAAACGAATGGATGCAACGATTACAACGAAAATATTGATTGGTTTTCTTGTACTAATGATCGTTCTGCGTGTAATGGGGAAAAAAGAATTAACGCAAATAACACCGGTCGATTTTGTTTATTTGCTGGTTCTGGGTGGACTAATGGAGAATGCTGTATATGACGATACCATCTCTATCTGGGAGGTAATATATGCAGTAGCTTTGTGGTCTCTTCTCATTTATATTTTTGAGCTACTCGTTCGTAATTTTGAATGGCTACGTCCCATAGTAAAGGGGCAAGCGACAATTATTATCGAAAATGGTGTATTAAATATACAAAACTTAAGGAAAAACAAATTAGAGTCAGAACAACTAAGGTCTATGTTAAGGCTTCAAGGGATATTTTCAATCAAAGATGTCAAGTATGCCATATTAGAACCAAGTGGTGATTTAAGTGTGATGGAGAAAGAACAAGAATCAGTTGTCACTCCGAAAATGCTGAAAATAAAGCCAGAGGAGCAAACACTTTCTTACTTAGTAATAGATGAAGGAGAAATAGAGCAATCAACTTTAGATTCTTTAAAAAAGGACGAGAAATGGTTAAGAGATCTGTTGAAGAAAAGTGGTTATGAAACCATATCGAATATATACTACGCCGAATGGTCCGAATCAGATGGATTAACGGTCAATAGTTATGATAATAGATAAAGTTGCAAGAAGCGCGACCGTGTGCTTCCGTAACATCCTGTGGCGGCTGGAGATAACGTTGGACCATCACTTCTAATTGTTGAAGTTGTCCCGTTTTCTCTGGGGGTTTTAGAATCAATTAATCCTCTCCTTTACTAAATTTTTCCGGTCTATTATAACAATAACATAAGCATAGGGCTGTGGTATACTAACTCTAGATAAGGAGAGTGTGGTATATGGAAACGAAAAATCAACAGTTTTTCCGGGAATTTAATGAAGCCTTTGTAAAAGGTAACAGTGAAAAAATATTGAAAAGTGTGACCGATGATATCGTTTGGCGTATGGAAGGAAACGATACGATAAAAGGGATCGAAACGTTAGAGCAGGCGCTGACAGGGATGGATAACGGCAACCAGTTCGAACTGGAAATAGAGCATTTAATTACCCACGGAAAAGAAGCAGCCGTAAATGGTATTATTCATTCAACTGATAAAAGTGGTGAACAACGTCATTACAGTTTCTGTGATATTTATAAGTTAAATAAGCATAAAGACGGAAAAAT
This sequence comes from Gracilibacillus sp. HCP3S3_G5_2, assembly GCF_052063305.1. Classification (NCBI taxonomy): domain Bacteria; kingdom Bacillati; phylum Bacillota; class Bacilli; order Caryophanales; family Bacillaceae; genus Gracilibacillus; species Gracilibacillus sp. HCP3S3_G5_2. The sequence goes on from NZ_JBQHXU010000015.1 coordinate 57,541, forward strand.
AAAAGAAATTATCAGCTACGTAGTGGAAATTTAACCGTTCGTCAGTTATGGACGCTTGGCATCGAGCAGGCAAAAGCATGTATTTTTGCTTTGGTGATCTTTTCCACATGAGTGATTTGGCAAATAATTGGCCGCCAATATGGACAGTTGTTATTCTCGGTGCTAATTGTTGCCATGCTACAGTATATAAAAGGAAGGAGCACTTCAGACTAAGCGCTCCTTTTTACTTCTTCTTCTGATCCAGAACATTCCGGCTATAGACTTCCTCTATATACCCGATATACCCTTCCAGCTCTGTATTATCTTGTTCCTCTTCTAATCGACTTGCTAAAAATGCTAAAATAAGGATACTGCTACACATAAACAACCAGACAAAGATACCAAATAATATATCCATCATCTAACCTCCTTAATCTGTAGCTTAGATGATGGAACGCGTTTCAGATCAAGAACTATTTAAAAAAAGGTGAGATATATGGCAAATATTCGTGATATCGCCAAAATGGCAGGTGTATCTGTTACAACTGTTTCAAGGGTAATCAACAACCACCCATATGTAAGGGAAGAAAAAAGGGAAGCTGTCATACAAGCGATGGAAAAGGTCGATTATCAGGTTAATCGGATGGCAGTTAGTCTTAGCCAGGGAAAAACACACTTAATTGGAGTCGTCGTTCCATTTGCTAAACATCCCTTTTTTGGTTTAATGATCGAGGGAATCGCAAAACAAGCCGTTGAAAATCACTACCATTTTGTTTTAATTCAAACCAATTATGAAAAGTCACGTGAGCAGGAAGCATTAGACATGCTAAAACATAAACAAATTGATGGATTGATTATTTGTTCCCATCAGATGGCATTGTCAGAAATAGAAGATTACCAGCAATACGGAACAATTGTCGTTTGCGAAAATGCAGAAGGTAATAAAAAAGTAGAATCTGTATACGTAGACCATTATCAAAGCTTTACAGATGCTTTGACATATCTTTATCAAAAGGGGTATCGTCAAATAGGATATTGTATCGGCCGTGAAACGGGTTCTAATAGCTTATTTCGCCATCAAGCCTATCAAGATTTCCTCAAGCAACATCCACAGCAGGCATTTATCTTTACGGATAATTATTATTTTGAAGATGGACTAAAAATTGTCGACCAGATCAAGCGGTTAAGCCGTAAACCAGATGCATTATTAGTGAGCTGTGATATAGTAGCGGCCGGTATTTTTACTGCCTGTCAGAATGCAAATATTGATATACCAGGTGATCTTGCACTGGTTGGTTTTGACAATCAGCCAATGTCGAAAGTGATGGGGATTACTACTTTTGAAGTACCGATCGTGACAATGGGAGAAAAATTATTTCTGCATGCGATAGGAAAAAACAACAAGAGCCATGAAAAACTTGCTGTTAAGTTAATTGAAAGAAAAACTGTCTAAAAATAATGCTAAGCAAAAAATCCAACGTGCTTTTACACGTTGGATTTACTTAGGTACATTATTTTATTCCTCTACTACAAATTCGAATCCACCTGAGAACTTAATTTCTTTACCAATTAATACTCCTCCAGTTTCAAGTGCTGCATTCCAAGTTAAACCATAATCTTCACGATTGATTTTTCCTGTTACATCTGCCCCGGCAATGGTATTACCTTGCATAGGGTCTTTCGCTTTTCCGTTGTATTCTACAGTGAAAGTTTCTTCTTTTGTTACACCTGTAATAGTTAAATCACCAGTTACTTCAAATTCAGAATCACTTACTTTTTTAATGCTTTTGCTTACGAACGTAATGTTTGGATATTGTTCTACATTAAAGAAGTCTGCTGATTTTAAGTGTCCGTTACGGTCCTCATTATTTGTTTCAATAGAGTCTACATCAATTGTAACTTTAACGTTAGCATTTTCTAAATTATCGAAGTCACCATTGAAATCAATATCGAAATTTTGAAATTCTCCTTTTGCTTTAGAAACCATCATATGTTTTACTTCAAAGCTTAGTGCGCTGTGTACTTTGTCTAATGTTACATTAGCCATTTTATAATTCCTCCCTCAAAAATTAATAACTTACTTTATGTAACTAAGTATACAAATATTAATAAGTTACGTCAAGTAATTTAATTATTTTATTTCTGTAAAAAAATTTGCTATACTATTATTAAAGAGGTGAAAGCTATGGCAGATACAACGATTTGTCCGAAGTTTGAATCGGCATTAAATATATTGAATAAACGGTGGACCGGCTTGATCATTTTTCAATTATTAGAAGGTGCACAACGTTTTTCTACCATTGAAGCAACGATCGGAATTAGTGGACGTGTCTTATCAGAACGTTTAAAAGATTTAGAAAAGCAAGGTATTGTCAAGCGCCATGTCTATGACGAAACACCAGTCAGAATTGAATATGCTCTGACAGAGAAAGGAAAGGCGTTGAAACCAGTATTGGAAAGTATCCAAAAATGGGCAGATGAATGGTTGAAAATAGAAAAACAATCATTTTTATAGCATTACCCATAATGACCGGACTTAAAACTGTGAAGTAGATGCTTCGCAGTTTTTTTGTGTACAATAAAGAGAAAGAGGAGGAGGGTAAACATGAAAGTGATTTTAGATTGTGATCCAGGACATGATGATGCGATTGCCATTATTATGGCAGCGTCAACAATCAGTCCGTTACATATTGTGGGGATAACGACGGTCTCAGGGAATGTAGAAGTAGAAAAGAATACATTAAATGCATTGAAGGTTTGTGATATTATCGGGCTAGATGATGTTCCAGTAGCACAAGGAGCCGTTAGACCGATGGTGAAAGAACCGGAGATAGCGGAAGAAATCCATGGAGAAACGGGGTTAGATGGGCCAAAACTACCGTTAATGCCAGAGCGTAAAGCAATTAATCAGCATGCAGTTGATTTTATCATCGAACAATTACATCAATCAGAGGAACCAATTACGTTGGTACCCACTGGACCTTTAACAAATATTGCGCTCGCTTTAGTAAAAGATCCTTCTATTAAACAAAAGATAAACGAAATCGTTCTAATGGGTGGAGGTACATTTGGTAATTGGACACCGGTTGCAGAATTTAATATTTATGTCGATGCTGAGGCGGCAAAGGTTGTGTTTGAAAGCGGTATTCCGATTCGGATGTTTGGACTTGACGTCACACATCAGGTGTTGGCGACGAAAGAAACAGTGAAAGATGTACGACAAGTCGGCAATCCTGTAAGTGATTTTGTGGCAGAGCTATTAGTCTTTTTTATGCAAGCATATAAAGATCATTTTGATTTTTCAGGTGGTCCGATCCACGATGCTTGTACGGTCGTACATCTTCTTGATCCATCGATTTTTACATTTGAGCATGTTCATGTGGCAATTGAAACGAAAGGCGACCACACCTACGGAATGACAGTAGTCGATCGATTAGGCGTAACTGGTCAGGAACCTAATACACACTTTGCTACAGGACTTGATCATGAGAGATTTTGGAATTTATTTAAAAGAGTGTTAGAATCATATTCTGAATGATGGGAGGTAGAAAAAATGACCAAACCAAACATTACAGTGATTGGTAGTATTAATATGGACTTGGTAACGGAAACAAATGTTGTACCTGTCCAAGGGGAAACAGTAAGAGGGATGAACTTGCATACTATTCCTGGTGGGAAAGGTGCTAACCAGGCAGTAGCGGCAGCTCGCTTAGGAGCAGAAGTGACAATGATAGGACGTGTCGGTGATGATCAATTCGGTAATCAGTTAATAGAGAATTTACGTGAGGAGAACATTCAAGTGGATCATATTGATCGTGTACGTAACACACCAACCGGCCTTGCCAATATTATTTTATCTGAGCAGGATAATCGCATTATTATGATAGCTGGAGCAAATGATGAAGTGACAACGGCGTATATCGAACAGATAAAAGCAGCTATCCTTGATAGTGACTATGTTTTATTGCAATTCGAAATTCCGAAAGAGACGATTGAATTTTGTATAGATATATGCCATAGGCATAATATTCCAGTGATCGTTAATCCTGCTCCTGCAATGGAATTGGATAGTGGAATATGGGAAAAAGCTACATATATTACGCCGAATGAAACAGAGCGGAAGCAACTATTCAGTAATCAGCTAAATGAACAATTAATCACGACAAAAGGCAAGCAAGGTGTTTCTTTTATCGAAAATGGGGAAGAGAAACATGTAAAGTCGCATGATGTAGATGTGCTAGATACTACTGGTGCCGGTGATACATTTAACGGAGCACTTGCTGTGGCACTTGCAGAAGGAAGATCCCTAACGGAAGCAGTTACGTTTGCAAATGCCACAGCAGCTTTATCTGTCGGTAAGATCGGAGCACAAGCAGGAATGCCTACTAGAGAGCAAGTAGAACAATTTTTAAAAAAGGTTGATCATAATGACGACAAAAATATTAAAAAATGATTGGGCAGAGCTACTAAAAGACGAATTTCAAAAGGATTATTATTTACGATTACGGGAATTTCTTAAAAGCGAATACCAACGTTATACGATTTATCCTGATATGTACGATATTTATAATGCATTACAATACACCCCTTTTCACCAAGTAAAAGTAGTAATTCTCGGTCAGGATCCTTACCATGGTCCGAATCAGGCTCACGGTTTAAGTTTCTCAGTGAAGCCAGAGGTTGATATCCCACCTTCACTGAAAAATATATATAAGGAATTACACGCGGATATTGGTTGTCTGATTCCTAACCACGGTTATCTCGTGAAATGGGCAGAACAAGGAGTATTATTACTTAACAATGTCTTGACTGTGAGACGGGGACAAGCGCATTCGCATCGTGGTATGGGATGGGAACAATTTACCGATCAGGTGATTACGACATTAAATCAAAAAGAAACACCTGTCGTATATATTCTCTGGGGAGCTGCTGCCCAGAAAAAACAAGCACTAATCGATTTAACCAAGCATTATGTACTAAAATCACCACACCCAAGCCCATTATCAGCGCATAGAGGGTTTTTTGGCAGTAAGCCATTTTCTAAGACTAATCAAATTCTTGAGCAAAATGGCCAAGAAGCGATCGATTGGCAGATTGAATAACAAGATGATTGAGAATTCACCTCCTGCGACCAATTTCACAGAAGGTGAATGATGATTGTATCAATAGTTTTCTGAGGGTGATTGGCTGATTTATCACGGTACTAAATGTCTACAAGCCGCCGTTTCTAGCTTTAAATAACACAAGGAAGTAAAGTGGGGATAATGATCAGTGGAGGTCAAAACCCCCACTGATCATGTCACACTTTATATTTTTAATATTATTCTTTCCCTTGTTTTCGAATAGTAATTATCCACTAAGATTCGAGCCAACTTGTAATCTTTGACTTTTACAGCATGGAGTAATTCCGTATTAAAACTTAAACCAGAATAGATTCTTTTTTGCGGGTAATGGTTATACTTCACAACAGCATTAATCATGATTTTATCAATGTTTGCATCTGTAATGGATAAAATAGTTTCATTGTCGATTGTTTCAATGAATGTGCGAAAAAATGATAAGGAAAGCTGGACATAAGTAATATAATTATTTTCTTCTTTAGCGTCTTGTTGCTTCGAAACGATCTCTTCCATCGCCGCAATGTCAAACTTATAATTCTCCTTATTTTCTACTAAATGAAGAACAAAAAGCTGATAGGCATAATTTATTTCGAATATTTCAATTAATTCTCTTGGTGTATATTCTTTAACAAGTACCCCCCTATTTTTTAATGGGATAACTAACCCTTCTCGTTCCAATCTTCCGATAGCATTCGAGATGGGAGTTCGACTCATCTCCAAATCTTCTGCTAGTTTGTAAATAGATAATAACGTACCCGGTGGTAATTCACATGTTAAGATCTTCGTTCGTATTTTTTTATAAGCTTCCTCGATTAATGAGTTATTTCCCATGACCAAAATCCTTTCTTCTAAAAAACGACTCTCAATATATAAAATAATTAGTTAATTAAAATTATAGACTTAAAAGAATAGGAAAACAATTGCTGTTTTCCTACTATTAATATTTAAATTTTATTTTACAATAGCTTCAAACGTTATTAACATTCTAGTAGTATGCTAGTTACTGAATAGGAAGTACAACATTTTTACGAAAGGATTTGGTTAATGAAGACTGCTAACGCAAAAATAAATGATTAGAAAAGGGAGATATAACGGATGAACATAAGTGAGCAAGTGGTAAGTAAAGTAATACAGTTGGAAGGCGCAGTAAACTTTCGTGACATGGGTGGAATGAAAGCAGCTGATGGCAGAGTTATTAAAGAAGGTATTTTATTTCGATCGGCAGACTTATTTGAGCTAACTAATAATGATGTACAACTGATCGAGACGTTAGGATTGAAAACAATATTTGATTATCGGACAACCTATGAAGCGAATAAAAGGCCTGATCCGCAATTGAAAAATATCTCTTTTGAGAGAATGTCAGTGAACAATGAATCGAGACCACAAAGTTACACTTCTATAAGAGAATGGCTAGCATCTGATCCGTTTAAAGATTTTGATACTAGTTTTCTAACTGAGTTATACAAGAGTATCCCTGTAGGCAACCGTTCGTATCAACGTTTAATGGAAATGTTAAAACAGCCAGAACTTCATCTTCCATTGCTTCATCATTGCACAGGTGGTAGGGACCGAACAGGTGTAGGTTCAATGTTAATCTTACTTACTCTAGGTGTTAGTTGGGAAATCATTGTGGAAGATTACTTGTACTCCAATCAGTTGTTAGAAGAGAGCAATAATCACCTTCTAGCAGAAGTTGATACGTTTTTGACGACTGAGGAGATAGAGAGGTTTAAACAAGGTTTCCAGTTACAGGAAAGATATTTACAGTTATCTTATCAAAATATTTTGGATCATTATAAGAGCTTTGATGATTATCTTGAACATGAACATGGGATAACTCATCAAATTCGGAATAACATAAGAAACTTTTGTTTGGAATAATAACGGGAGGTGTACAAAATGAGTGAGTTAAATTTCTTACATGTAACTGATACACACGTTTTAAAGCAATATAAAGGAAGCTTTCTTGAAGTATTGGATATCCCAAATTTTACTCCGTCTGATCAATTAACTAAAATATTACAAATGGCAAAGCAAGGGATGAAAAACCTTGATTTCATTTTGATAACAGGGGACCTTGTACATGAAGGGAATGTCGAAGATTACCGTCATTTGAAAGAGATTATCGAATTAAATACAGAAATACCAGTATACCTTGCACTCGGTAATCATGATGTAACGGCAGCATACTGGGAAGCATTTCATCATAAAAAAGAATGCCAAGATGAAGTGTATTATCAACAGGAAATTGGTGGATATCGTCTTATCGTTTTAGATTCAAGTTATGATAAAAGTGGTACGGGCTATGTCAGTAATGAACAATTAATCTGGTTAAAAGACCTACTCAATGTTCCTTCTGAAAAAGGATCCATTGTAGCGATACACCATCCGATTGACTTACAGCACAGCTTTGGAAATCACAGCTTGAAAAACTCTGAAGAAGTCTATCAGTGCCTGCAAACTGAAGAGGTATTAGCTGTTTTTAGTGGTCATATTCATCAGCATTTAATCGATCAATTAGATCCTTTTATGCTTTCAGTTGCTGAAGGGGCTTGTTTTGGTGTGGAGATGAGTAATGGAATGATGAATTTTACTAATAATTCTGGCTTTAATATTTGTACTCTTAAAGATGGCAAATTGAAAGTCCAGGTTACACGAGTACCTGAAATGAATAAATTACTATTTAGCTATGATCTAAATATGATAACAAATCCATAATAGGAGGATGTAAATTGAACATTCAAAAAATGTTGACTCTTTTTATATTTTTTCCTTTCATTTTGTTTTTATCAGCATGTGGTATTTATGGGCAAAATGATGCGCAGGCAGATACAGGTGAAGATAAAACGGTTGAAGAACTGAGTAGTCTCGACCCTGAGAATCCAACAACGATTACCTTTTATTCCTATAGTCTAAGCTTTCCAACAATGAAACCAGGAATGGACAAGTTAATTAATGATTTTAATGAAACAATTGGTAAAGAAAAAGGTGTTATTGTGGAAGGAGTTCCAGATACTGATTATCAGCAGAATCGGGCAGATATCGCAGCTGGTAAGTCAGTTGATATTGTCCAGCACGTCTTTCCTACACTAGATTCTTCCAGGTTGACGTTAGGATTTGAAGCTTATGAAGATGTATTTCCAGCTGACGAACTTGAGGAGCATTTTGAAGGCATTTCAGAGAATGCTCTCCAATTAGGCGTGATTGATGGTAAAATGTACGGCTTAGCATTTACCTTTAGTACACCAATTGTATTTATTAATGGACAATTATTTGAAGAAGCTGGGCTTGATCCCGAAGACCCTCCCACTACATGGGAAGAAATAAAGGATTATTCTCTCCAAATAAAAGAAAAGACAGGAAAAGATGGATTTGGTTTGGAGCCGAATAATGGATGGATTACAGATGGAGTGCTCTTTAGTAATGGCGCTGACATTTTATCTGAGGATCGTTCTGAAGCTGTTTTTGCAAGTGAAGAAGGTGTGGAAGCGATTGAAATTTGGAAGGACCTATATAATAGTGGAGCTCATGCAAAGGGATCATCAGGAGATATTTCCGAACAATTTATGGCTGGAAATCTAGCGATGTATGTATCTACTACAGCTTTACATAGTGGATTAGTCTCCGCAGCTGAAGCTGGTGGCTGGGATTTATATGGTGTTGGAATGCCACAATTTGATGAGGAAGAAGCTGTACCTGTAAACTCTGGTAGTGTATTGGCAGTAAGACCGGATACAGAAGAGAAAAAAGCGGCAACTTGGGAGTTTATTAAGTATGTAACAGGAAATGAAGGCTACACAACAATTACAGAAGAAATAGGATATCTTCCTTTACGAACAGGTTTAGCTGATGATCCTCAATATTTACAAGACTTTGTAGAGGAAAATCCATTATACAAAATTAATTTAGAACAGTTAGAACGTATCCGCCCTGTCACAATATGGCCAGGGGAATATGCAACAGAAACATCTTCGATCTTCACCGATGCAATTGTAGAAGCCATTACAACAGACCGAGATGTAGAAGAAGTTATGAAAGAAGCAGAGGATAATATTAATGATATCTTAAACTAAATTCTACTTTCTGCGTTTAACTTATTCATATGTTAGACGCAGAAAACATCATTTTATAAGGAAGGAATCATTATGATTAAATCTAATGAGAGTGCATGGGAAGTCAAGGAACCGTTAATAAAAAGAGCCTTTACTAAGAGAAAAATACGATCCATTTGGAAACCATATTTATATCTTTTACCCGGATTAATATTGCTATGGATTTGGATGTACTATCCCTTGCTGTCTACTTTTACGCTTGCTTTTCAAAAATGGAGCATGGTTCCTGGTACAAGCCCAATACCGGTCGGATTTGATAACTTCATAAGATTGCTCTCCAATAAAGATTTCGGCGTTTCAATTGTGAACACTATTTTCTATACGATAGGATTATTACCGTTTTCTATTATCATCCCTTTATTTTTAGCGGTAGCTACTCATAAAATGCAGGGTTTTATGAAAAATGTGTATCGAACAATGTTTTTCATTCCGCTTATTTTAGCTCCTGTATCAATAGGTGCAATCTGGCGTTGGCTATTTCATCCAACAAATGGGTTGGTGAATCAGGTATTACTTAAACTAGGATTGATCGACACAAATATTGCCTTTTTCACTGATCCTACTTTTGCTAAGTGGCTAATATTGATTATAACTGGTTGGAAGATGATAGGGTTTAGTACTATTATGTTTTCGGCCGCTTTGACAGGTATTAGCAAAGAATATTATGAAGCTATTTCATTGGATGGAGCCAATCGTTTTCAACATTTTAAAGATTTAACTTTACCTTTACTATCTCCGATGATTCTTCTAGTTCTAATGATGAGTATACTGTTTTCCAGTCAGTGGACGTTTGCATATATCGACATACTTACGCAAGGTGGTCCATTCGGATCGACCACAAATATTTATTACGAAATGTATAAGTATGGATTTTCGAAATTAGATGTTGGTTTAAGTGCAGCAGCAGCTTTGTTATTTTTTATTGTTTTCAGTCTAATCGCTTTTGTCTTAAATCTTATACAAAAACGTTATGCATTTTACGATAATTAGGAGGGCATTTGTTGTGTCAAAAAGAAGATTAACTATGAGCTCATTTATACAACATTTGTTGCTCATTACTATTAGTTTTATTGCAGTCTTTCCATTATACTGGATGATTATTTCATCTTTTAAAAATGAATCGGAAATTTATACAGCTAGTTTGATCCCATTAGATCCTACTTTTACTAACTATATATACGCTTTTCAGGAAATGCCAATTGTAAGAATGATGATGAACTCTTTTGTAGTTGCCATCCTCCTTACTGTTTTACAATTGACTACAAGTATTTTAATGAGTTATGCCTTAGTAAGATGGAAAGTAAAAGGCAGTTTCTTTATTTACACCATATTAAGCCTTTCCTGGTTAATTCCTGTACAAGTTATAATGATTCCTAATTATGTACTAGTTAATCAGATCGGTTTGAATGAAACATTGCTAGGTATTGTAATTCCGATGTCTGTTTCAACTTTTGCGATTTTGTCAATTTACCAGAGTTTTCGTTCTTTTCCACACGCTTTAATAGAAGCAGCAAGGCTCGATGGCGAAAGAGATTTCTTTATCCTGATCAAAATTATTTTACCAAATATTAAGTCTACGATAGCTTCATTAGGGATATTGTTGTTTATAAGTGGCTGGAATGAATATTTATGGCCTATGTTAATTACAACTGAAATGGAGAATGCACCTATTCAGATAGGTCTTCGTTCTTTTGTTAATTCAGACCAGAATATGTGGGGATCGTTGATGGCGGCGACAACGATTTCCTGTATACCAATCCTGATTATCTATTTCATTTTACGTAAACATGTAATTGACTCATTTGTCCGATATGGAATTAAATAATCGACTTAATGAAAAGAGGGAGAATTATGGGGGAAATCAGAATAGAAAATCTTTATAAAGCTTTTGGAAAAACAGAAGTATTGAAAGATATTAACTTAGATATCGAGGATGGTTCGTTTACCGTATTGCTGGGGCCATCTGGCTGTGGAAAGTCAACGCTGCTTCGGTTATTAGCGGGTTTAGATGAAGAATCCAAAGGAAAGATTTACATGGATGATCGTGACATAACAGAACAAGAACCGAAAGATCGCAATATGGCAATGGTATTTCAAAACTATGCTTTGTATCCACATATGACGGTGTCTCAAAATATTGAATATGGATTAAAAATTAAGAAGGTTTCCAAAAAGGACAGACAAAAATTAATCGCTGAGGTATTAAAATTAGTAGAATTAGAGGATCATTTAAATAAACGACCTAATCAGTTATCAGGTGGTCAGAGGCAAAGGGTAGCTCTTGCTAGGGCAATTGTTAAACGACCTGGTGCTTTTTTGATGGATGAGCCTTTATCTAATTTAGATGCCAAATTACGTCATCATATGCGCCAAGAGTTGATTGATTTACATCAAAAGCTTAATACAACCTTTTTATATGTAACACATGATCAAGTAGAAGCAATGTCTATGGGAACCTATATAGTTATTCTAAACAAAGGTAAAATTATGCAAAAAGGTACACCTAAGGAAATTTATACAAATCCTCAAAATTTATTTGTTGCGCAGTTCATAGGCTCTCCTCCAATAAATATTATAGAAGCAGAAGGTATCACAATGGCGATAAGACCGGAAAAACTGTCAATAATGGAAGAAAACACTGTGGGCAATAGTGAGTATGCCCTTAAAGGTGAGCTTCTATCAACGGAACAACTGGGTGGAGAAACAGTTTATCGTGTAGCGACAAAGTACGGGAAGATGAATGTTAAAACCGCTAGTAATTGGAATCACTTAGGCAGGAATGTTAAGTTATGGTTCTTCGGAAAAGATGTACTTTTCTTTGATGAGAATAATCAAAGGATGGAAGCGAATGCCTCTCATTTAGAAAATTTTCGCGCAGATTCCGAAATGCATGTAGCTTATTCTTAAAAACCCTTTAATGAATAAAAAGAAGCTCTAATGAATTAAATTTAGAGCTTCTTTTTATACTAATTTAATTCCTTTCCTGCAACATTTCTTTCAGTTCACGTATTTCTTTTCTCAATTCTTTAATCTCACTTGTGTCATCTTTGATTTCATCGGTGTCTTCTTCAATATCATCGGTTATTTTTTGAGCGTTGTTAACAATTTCACCGACGATTAAATTAATCATGATAAATGCAGATAGCACAATGAAGGTTAGGAAATAGAGCCATGACCAAGGTTCCTGTTCAAAAATTGGACGAAATATCCCGCTTGCCCAAGACTCCAGAGTGAAGATCTGGAACAAAGTCACGAAGCTTAAAAAGATATTACCAAAATATTCAGGCGCAATTTCGTGATAAAAAGATGTTCCTAAAACTGCATATACATAGAATATGAGTGACATAACCAATAGTACACTACTGATAGTAGGAATGGCCATAAATAATGCCGCGACAATTCTTCGTAAAGTTGGAATAGCAGTAATTGTGCGGAAGACCCTTAATACACGGAAAATACGTAATACACTAACATATGGGGTACTATATAGGATCAGGCTTCCAAGTACAATCACAAAGTCAAAAATATTCCAAGGATTCGAGAAAAAGCTTTTTTTCCATACAATTATCTTTAATAGTACTTCTATTGCAAAAATTGCTAGAATGATTATATCGATAACAACAAAGTAAAAATGATAGTTTTCATAAATATTCGGAAACGTTTCAAGACCAATTAATATCGCGTTAATGATAATTAGCCATGTAATAAAACGATTGAAACGTTTATCCATAATGAACGTGCTTAAAGATTTCATCCGATTTCTCCTTTAAATATCTCTAATATATCTACAAAGGTTATTGTAAAATGAAATAAGAATAAACTCAAACGTGATACAACAATATATGTAAAGTAAGCTCCAATATCCTGTAATTGTTTCTATCCAAAGTGCCGGTATTTAGCAGATAATACAGAGGATTTTTTCAAAGAAGAATGGCAATCATGATAGAAAATAGATAGTAATTTTAAAAAGTCGTTAAAATATACAAGAAATAGATGATTAATCCGATGGAATATGATAAACTATCGTCTAGTTTGTACATGAAGGAGCAAGCATTATGGCACTTTTAGATAAAATAAAAAAGATGACAAAAGAATGGTCAGCAATACACCATATCGTTATTTATTATTTATTGGCTGTTGTCATTTCCACTATTATTGTCAGTTTACCATTTCTTCATCGACCAGGTGTAGAACTGTCTTTTATTGACGCTATGTTCACTGCGGTAACGTCGATAAGTGTTACTGGCCTTACAGTTGTTACGATTGCTGATGTCTTCAATCCTGCTGGTCAAGTAGCTATAGCTGTAATATTGCATCTTGGTGGAATCGGGATAATGGCGATGGGTACATTTATCTGGGTGATACTCGGCAAAAAAATTGGCATACGTAACCGAAAAATGATTATGGTTGAACAAAATAGTAAGACACTATCTGGACTCGTTAAATTAATGTTAGAAATCTTTAAATTGATCTTATTGATTGAACTAGTTGGTGCTATTATTTTATCGATCCATTTTCTTAATTATTATGACTCCATTAGTGAAGCAATACTGCATGGGTTATTTGCTTCTGTCAGTGCAACGACAAACGGTGGTCTCGATATTACGGGGGCTTCCTTGGTCCCATTTGCAGATGATTATTTTGTGCAATTCATTAATATGATTCTAATCATATTAGGGGCTATCGGTTTTCCGGTATTAGTGGAAGTACAAGAAGTGTTAAAGGGAAGAACCCAGGCTGTTCATGACCGCCATAAATTTTCACTGTTTACTAAAATTACGACGGTAACTTTCTTTTGGTTGGTTGTGATAGGCGCACTTTTGATCTTCTTACTAGAGAAGAACGCCTTTTTTGCGGGTAAATCATGGCACGAAACGTTCTTTTACAGTTTATTCCAATCAGTTACAAGTAGAAGTGGTGGCTTGTCAACAATGGATGTATCAGACTTTTCAACAGCTACGTTGTTCTTAATTAGTGCTTTAATGTTTATAGGTGCTTCTCCAAGCAGTGTTGGAGGGGGAATTCGAACGACAACTTTTGCTATTATGCTTTTGACGATTTGGAATTATGCAAAAGGGAATTCGAGCGTAAAAGTATTCGGTCGTGAGATTCATCAAGAGGATATTTTACGATCTTTTATTGTCATTACAACAGCCTTAATGCTCTGTGTCGGATCAGTTATTGTATTAAATAAAACAGAACCATTTAGTCTGATGGAAATTATCTTCGAGGTCTCGTCGGCATTCGGTACAACAGGATTATCGATGGGAATTACTCCCGAACTATCAACTTTTGGTAAATGTTTAATTATGTGTCTGATGTTTATTGGTCGAATCGGACTTTTTACATTCCTATTTATTGTCCGCGGAGATGATACCAAGGATCGCTTTCATTACCCAACGGAACGAGTTATTATCGGATAGGATAATCCCTGGCGCTATTGCCAGGGATTTTGCTTATCTTCGTATCAATAAATCGATAAGTGATGGTTCCATGAAAAAAGAGATAATAAATATAAAGTATCCTTTTTAATAGTTCTTTTACCTCAACCTTTCTTCATTTAGAAACTATCCAAGATTTTCAACATTCGCCTAGATTAATCAGTAGGCGTTAAGGTCCTATATATAGTATAGTAATAGGTAGTAGTTGCGGAAGTGAGTAGTGAGCAGAATGGAGGCTTAAAAATGGATTATCGTAATGAAGTAGCACAGATTCTCGAAAATATAGAAAAGGTTATGATAGGTAAGGAACGTGAAGTAACACTTAGTATAGTTGCTCTGTTAGCTGATGGGCATGTATTGTTGGAAGACGTGCCAGGTGTAGGGAAAACAATGCTGGTACGTGCACTTTCAAAGTCGTTAAATTGTGATTTCAAAAGGATCCAGTTCACACCTGATTTATTGCCTTCAGATGTGACAGGTGTTTCTATATATAATCCAAAAGAAATGGAATTTGAATTCCGTAGTGGGCCTATATTTGGTGATATTGTCTTAGCAGATGAGATTAATAGAACGTCCCCCAAAACTCAGTCTGCATTATTAGAAGCTATGGAAGAAATGAACGTAACAGTAGATGGGATGACAAAGTCATTGCAAAAGCCTTTCTTTGTAATGGCGACACAAAATCCCGTCGACTATGAAGGAACATATCCGTTGCCAGAAGCTCAACTTGATCGTTTTCTAATGAAATTAAGTATGGGATATCCAAATGAAGTGGATGAGTTAGAAATGTTAAATCGGACAGATCGCGAACATCCGATTGATGCAATTCAGCCAGTTATCAGGAAGGAACAATTACTTGAAATGCAAAAAGTAGTTGATAGTCTTTATGTAGATAACACAGTGAAGCGTTATATCGTCCAATTAGTATCTGAAACGAGAAAAAGCCCCTATGTTCAACTCGGGGTTAGTCCACGAGGGTCCATCTCATTGATGAAAGCAGCTAAAGCATACGCTTATATCGAAAACCGTGACTATGTCATTCCAGATGACGTCATTTATTTAGCACCCTACGTCTTATCCCACCGAATTATATTACGGCCAGAAGCAAAGTATGAGGGGATTACACCATCCACCCTTGTTGCGCAAATATTAGATGAAATTGATGTACCTGTCCGAAAGGAATTGCATGGATGAAAAGAATGATGCGAAAAATTGTAAAAGGACTGCAACTGCTTCTTTTACTAGGGATACTATTTGTATTTGCGATGTTCCAAGGTGGTTTTGTTAGCTGGTTTTTGTTTTATAGTATGCTACCAATTATTCTCTATATGTTCGTTATCCCTTTCTATCCGATTCACAACTGGAAGGTAGAAAGAAAACTGTCAGAGCGTTATTTGCAAACAGGAGGGCATATAGAGGTAACAATTACGATTAAACGTAAGTTCCGTTTTCCTATTTTTTATTTGGTGTTAGAAGAAGAATTTCCTGAATCTCTTCGATATCAAGATATTGGTAAGAAAAAATACCAGTACCTCTTTGAACAGCAATCCTATCATCGAAGTCGTTTGCTGAAGAAAATATTATATCCAGGATTCCAAAAAGAGTTTGCTATACATTATCGAATGGAACATTTACCACGTGGCAAACATCAGCTTTCAACAATTAATTTGAGAATAGGTGATATGTTCGGTTTTGTAGATACTGAACATCGTTTTAAAGTCGCACAAGAGTTTTTGGTTTATCCAGCCATTAAGGAATTAAAGTGGAAACAACAATCTATGAGTCTAGAAGAAGGATTAATGTCCTCACATATTCATGATGAAAAGTTAACAAATGTGGTATCAGGAGTTAGAGAATATATTCCAGGGGATCGCTTTTCCTGGATTGATTGGAAAACGACTGCACGGAAAAATACTGTAATGACAAAAGAGTTTGAGCAGGAAAAGGACTCTCAAATTGTTGTAATTTTAGATGTAGCGGGCGGCTTGTCCCAATCAAAACAATTGGTATTTGAGGCAGCCGTTGAATGGACGCTATCTATATTGGAGTCCCTTCGCAAGAAAGATCAAAGGATGTCTTTTTATACATTTGGAAAAGAAGAGGTATTTTTCTCTTATAACCAGTTGCGATTCCAATTTCCGGCAGTACAAAATTATCTTGCAACGGTAGAACAGGAACAACAAATATCCTTAGCAGAACGAATGGCAACACCGATTAAGGAACTATCAAGAGGGAGTGTCGTTTTATTTGTCATTCATCACTTAGATGAATGGTTAGTAGAGCGGTTATCTAACTGGGAAAAGCAAGACTATCTATTAGCAGTCTGCTATATTATTTCAGAAAAAGAACTAGATGCTAAAATAGAACAATACATCCGATCACTTCGATTGAAGAATATTAGTGTCCAAACCGTAACGGAAAAGCAATTAATGCAAGAGCAATGGGAGGTGCAGGCGTCCCGATGAAAAAAAGAATAACCTTAGAATCTGTTTCCTCTATTATTCTATTATTAGCTGGGTTTATGTTGTTCTGGGAATGGTTACGACCGTTAGAGCAAATTACCGATACAGGTAGTGCCTATTTGTTTGTTATTTACACGGCAATCTGTTTCGCCACCTCTTTTTTTACGAAAAACCCATGGGCGAAATTCATGATCAAGTTTTTCTCACTACTATTTATTCTTGACTATTTATTTATTCATGCTTCCCTGTTATCTCGGGAATGGATACAATTGTGGGGCTCAGAGCTAAGCTTTAACCTCGGTGTAGTATGGGAAAACGACTGGGCAGCAATGACACCTCTATTCAGAAGCCTTTTATTCTTGGTATTGTTATGGGTGATGAGCTACTTACTACATTATTGGTTTACGATAGCTAATAAATTCTTTATGTTTGTTGTCTTAACTTTTATCTACTTAGCAGTACTAGATACGTATACTATCTATGATGCACAACTAGCAATGGTTAGAACGTTCATTGTTTCGTTTTTGGTACTCGGGCTTAGTAGATATGTGAAACTGATGGACAATGTTCATACACAAGAAACGAAAAAGCATGCATTGAATTGGATGGCACCAGTTGTTGTTATTGTAGTATTTGCGACATTACTCGGGGTATACTCACCTAAATTAAATCCGCAATGGCCAGATCCGGTCCCCTTTATTCAAAGTACAGCAGGTCATGTAGGATTTAATGGTGGTACGGTGCAAAAAGTGGGTTATGGTGAGGATGATTCACAATTAGGAGGTTCATTTATCCAGGATGATTCTCCAGTGTTTGAGGCAATAGCTCATGATGATATTTATTGGCGAATTGAATCAAAAGATTTGTATACCGGAAAGGGATGGGAGCGTTCAACTGAGTTAGACTTTGAGGAATTAACCAATGGAGAAATAGAGTGGAGTACATTTCAACGTCACAGGATAGAAACGGAATCATACAGTGCTGTGGTACGTACGATAGCGCAAACCCAATTGCCAAAAGTGGTCTATCCGTATGGAATTTATCAAATAACCTCACCAGGTAATGAAACATTTTTCACGGATAGCCATTCTGGTCAAATAGAATCTGAATCGTCAGAACAAATGCAAAATATGTCCTATTCAATCGAATACGATGCTCCTTCTTTTTCCATAAATGAATTGAGGAGTAATTCAGAAGAAGATCCTGATAGTATTAAGCAGCAGTATTTGCAATTACCTGATAGTTTACCTGACCGTGTACGGGAATTAGCAGCCGAAATAACAAACGGAGAGAATAATAGATACGATAAAGCACAGGCGATAGAAGGCTATTTTTCCTCGAATGGTTTTATCTATCAAATTGAAGAAGTACCTGTACCTGAAGAGGGAGAGGATTACGTTGATCAATTTTTATTTGAGTCAAAAGTAGGCTATTGTGATAATTTTTCGACATCAATGGTAGTCATGCTACGTGCTTTAGATATCCCAGCACGATGGGTGAAGGGATTCACTGGGGGTGTAGAAGCACAGGATCAGCCACCTCTTCCAAACGAATATTCTTTATATGAAGTGACAAATAATAACGCACACTCATGGGTGGAAGTCTATTTTCCTGAGACTGGCTGGGTACCCTTTGAACCTACTAGTGGATTCTCGAATCCAACTGATTTTTATTTGGAAACGAGTGGAGATGTTAACACGGAAGATTATATGATAGATGAAGAGGAGTCGGAGGAAGAAACTCAGCAAGAAACTAGTGAAGAAGAGCAGGAAGACCAAGCGCTAAACCCGGCAGAAGATGAAGGTGTGCAAAGTGGCTCCAATAGTGAAGGAGAAGGAAGCGGTTGGAATTATTACTGGATAGTCGCTGTGCTCCTTTTCATGATAATTCTAGCAACTTCCATTTACCTCAAGCGTTATCAAATAAGAGATTGGTATATGCTCAAGAAATGGAAACGATTAGTAGAAAAATTAGAAATCGAAGCAGCTTATATTTATTTACTGGAAATATTGGAAAAGAGAGGGATACATCGTAGTAAGGGACAAACATTACGACAGTACGCAGCAGAAGTGGATAAGCGATTAGGAACTTCAGAAATGTATGCTATCACATTAGCATATGAAGAGTACTTGTATCGTAATCAAACATCATCTCTTAAAGATAACAAGCGATTACAAGGCTTATTTCAGCAAATGATTGATCAAATATTTGCTTGACCTGATACGTATCGATTGATAGAATAGATAAAAATTATAGAGAGTATTTCGGTTTGTATCGTGGTACTTAATTCTGGATGCAGTTTTCCTTTGCATCACAATCACCTTCATATATGTTTGAGAATACGGCTCAAATGTTTCTACCTGAACACCGTAAATGTTCGGACTATGAAGGCAGAGGTCATGTCAGGATTTCTGCCTTTCTGCACGTCAGAAGAAAGGCAGATTTTTATTTTTAGGTAAATGAATGGTATTTCGCCTCTAAATGGCGGTAAGTTCCTTATCATTTTAAGGTGTATAGATATAAAATGGAATCAAACTGAAGGAGTGGACAACTTGGAAGTAAACAATGAAATGATTTTAGTATTAGATTTTGGTAGTCAATATAATCAATTGATTACACGTCGTATTCGTGAATTTGGGGTATATAGTGAATTGCACTCCCATCGTCTAACAGTCGATGAAATAAAGGAAATGAATCCTAAAGGAATTATTTTATCTGGTGGTCCTCACAGTGTTTATGGGGAGAACAGTTTCCGTTGTGACGAGCGTATTTTTGATTTAGGTATTCCCGTTTTAGGTATTTGTTATGGGATGCAGTTAATGACTCATCACTTTGGGGGAGTTGTAGAACGTGCTAATGAGCGCGAATATGGTAAAGCAGACATTCATGTGAAAGAGGGAGCATTACTTTTTGAAGGAACTCCAGAAAAACAAGTTGTCTGGATGAGCCATAGTGACAAAATTATCGACGCACCAAAAGATTTTGACATTGAAGCGACAAGTTCATCAACACCAGTTGCTGCTATGAGTAATAAAGAGAAGAAATTATATGGTGTACAATTCCACCCAGAAGTACGTAATACCGAGTATGGAAATGATCTATTAAAATCATTCGTATTCCAAGCATGTGATTGTGCGGGAGATTGGACAATGGCAAACTTTATCGATATGGAAGTTGATAAAATTAGGGAACAAGTCGGTGATCGTAATGTATTATGTGCGTTAAGTGGTGGTGTAGACTCTTCAGTTGTAGCGGCATTGATCCATAAAGCAATCGGCGACCAATTAACCTGTATTTTCGTTGATCACGGCCTTTTGCGTAAAGATGAAGCAGAAACAGTTATGCATACTTTCCGTGATCAGTTCCACATGAATATTATTAAAGTAGATGCACAAGAACGATTCTTATCAAAGTTAAAAGGTGTATCTGATCCAGAGGAAAAGCGTAAAATCATCGGAAATGAATTTATTTATGTGTTTGATGATGAAGCTGCCAAATTGGAAAACATGGACTTCTTAGCACAAGGAACTCTCTATACAGACATTGTGGAAAGTGGTACGGAAACTGCCCAAACAATCAAATCACACCACAATGTAGGTGGATTACCAGAAGATATGGAGTTTGAATTGATTGAGCCATTAAATACATTATTCAAAGACGAAGTACGAGCATTAGGTACAGAGCTTGGAGTGCCAGATGAAATTGTATGGCGTCAGCCTTTCCCAGGACCTGGTCTAGGTATTCGTGTGCTTGGTGAAATCACTCCAGAAAAACTAGAAATTGTGCGGGAGTCAGACGCCATCTTACGTGAGGAAATTAAAAAAGCAGGCTTAGATCGCGATATTTGGCAGTACTTCACCGTATTACCAGATATTCGTAGTGTCGGTGTCATGGGTGATGCGCGTACCTATGACTATGCGATCGGTATCCGTGCTGTGACATCAATTGATGGAATGACATCTGACTGGGCACGTATCCCATGGGATGTTTTAGAGAAGATATCAGTGCGCTTAGTTAATGAAGTAGACCATATTAACCGCGTGCTGTATGATGTGACAAGTAAGCCGCCTGCTACTATAGAGTGGGAATAAAAAATGAGAATATTTAGCTATTTACCAGGTTGGTCCTGAACGAGAGCATCGCAAATTGTTAGCCTCCGTCCATTTTCATCATACAGTGACTTAAAACGAGTTAATGGTATAGGTGATAAACACGCCCAAGCAATTGAAAATCAAGGTATTATATGTTTTGACTAAATAATAAGAAGTGAAAAATAGCCCATACCAATCGGTACCGACCCCCGAAAGTTAGAGTAAAAAACCTAACTTTCGGGGGTGTTTTTATGGTCAAATATAGTGAAGAATTTAAAGTAAAGCTTGTCACCGAGTATTTGTACGGGA
>NZ_JBQHXU010000016.1:0-59701 GCF_052063305.1 Gracilibacillus sp. HCP3S3_G5_2
GCGATAGCGGAGAGGTCACACCTGTTCCCATGCCGAACACAGTAGTTAAGCTCTCCAGCGCCCATGGTAGTTGGGGCTCGCGCCCCTGCGAGAGTAGGACGTTGCCAGGCACTTTTCTTCCATTCCACAGTAGCTCAGTGGTAGAGCAATCGGCTGTTAACCGATCGGTCGTAGGTTCGAATCCTACCTGTGGAGCCAAATGGAGAGCTGTCCGAGTGGTCGAAGGAGCACGATTGGAAATCGTGTGTGCGGTCAACGCCGTACCGAGGGTTCGAATCCCTCGCTCTCCGCCACTTTTAAATATAGGCCCGTTGGTCAAGTGGTTAAGACACCGCCCTTTCACGGCGGTAACACGGGTTCGAATCCCGTACGGGTCACCAACCATAATTCATTAATATATAGAATGCATGTTAAGAACGCAACGTCCTGTTGCAACACATGCACTAGTACATCCTGTACGTTGGAGGATTAGCTCAGCTGGGAGAGCACTTGCCTTACAAGCAAGGGGTCGCAGGTTCGAGCCCTGCATCCTCCACCATTCAAAAAAGAATACTTTCCTTATTATCGCGGGGTGGAGCAGTCTGGTAGCTCGTCGGGCTCATAACCCGAAGGTCGCAAGTTCAAATCTTGCCCCCGCAACCAAAATTTTCTTGTAGCGTTGAATAAACTTCTGCGAAAGAAAATAATCATTGTACTTGAAGAGTGCAACAAAATTTGGTCCGGTAGTTCAGTTGGTTAGAATGCCTGCCTGTCACGCAGGAGGTCGCGGGTTCGAGTCCCGTCCGGACCGCCACTATAAACTTATCAATTATTGGCTCGGTAGCTCAGTCGGTAGAGCAACGGACTGAAAATCCGTGTGTCGGCGGTTCGATTCCGTCCCGAGCCACCACTTTTAAAGTTTTCTCTTTCTTATAAATAAAAATGTTCAATAATTATGGAGGGATAGCGAAGTTGGCCAAACGCGGCGGACTGTAAATCCGCTCCCATCGGGTTCGTAGGTTCGAGTCCTACTCCCTCCACCATTTATAAATTTATATTTGATAATAATAATCGTAGGGGTATAGTTTAACGGTAGAACAGAGGTCTCCAAAACCTCCAGTGTGGGTTCGATTCCTACTACCCCTGTTTTTAAATTATGGCGATCATGGCGAAGTGGTTAACGCACCGGATTGTGGTTCCGGCACGCGTGGGTTCGATCCCCACTGGTCGCCCCATTTAAAATATTGGGCTATAGCCAAGCGGTAAGGCAACGGTTTTTGGTACCGTCATGCGCTGGTTCGAATCCAGCTAGCCCAGCCATTTATGCGGAAGTAGTTCAGTGGTAGAACATCACCTTGCCAAGGTGGGGGTCGCGGGTTCGAATCCCGTCTTCCGCTCCATTTTAATTTAACATTCTGATTATTAAATCATATACTATTAATATCGAGGCGGTATAGCCAAGTGGTAAGGCAGAGGTCTGCAAAACCTTTATCACCGGTTCAAATCCGGTTACCGCCTCCATTTTCTATTTATGCCGGTGTGGCGGAATTGGCAGACGCGCACGACTCAAAATCGTGTTCCTTCGGGAGTGTCGGTTCGACCCCGACCACCGGTACTTATTTTTCCGTTAGTAAGATAATCAATTAATCGTGAATATACTGAAATAACAACGTTTCTCACATTGTGGGAGACGTTTTTTTATCTTTGTTTTTGATAAATCGTGCGAACTAATCGTGTGCAGACGTACGAATAATTTAAATGGCTGTTTATGTTCTTCTAAAAGGTGAGTTCTTAAGACGGTAGTCCCATCAAAGTCATGTCCGATAATCATCGGATTCTTTAATCCCCAGAATTCAAGTAGTTCAGAAAGAACTTTATTCTGAACTCCTAATGAGACATCTATATCAGTCTTCTCAGAATAACCATATCCAAGAAGGTCGTAGTAGTACACAGTGAACCACTGACTAAGTGCAGGAATAATATGTCTCCAATTAAAAGAAGACCAAGGGGTTCCATGTACGAGCACAACGGAGGGACCTTCACCTTTTATATCATAACTTATTTTTCCGTATGTTGAGGAAAAGCTCTTGGTTAGTCTATGTTGTTCCATGAATATTACCTCCTTTTATTTAATTACTATACATAATAAATATATCATTTTTACATCGTACTGCCTTGTTAGTTCCAGAAGCCTTACTTCACTATCTAACCGATTGTTGAAAAAAGCTAATGACGATTGTTCAGCTAACCTGCCCCGTTAGTTGAACAATAAAAAGCGATGCTTCTTTATTAAAGAATCGCACCAGTAGTATTATAAGTATAATGTTAAATTGATGTCAGCTTCACCTTTTTCTTGTAAGTTTATTTGCATGCTCACCATATTCATTCAAAATTTTAAGTAATAGCATTAAGCTTCATACCAGACTTTTGTAAAGTCTATCCACCCTAACGCATTGAAGGAAACTCCTTTAACATAATGAGGGTAAAAGGCAAATTGATTCAATCTATATAGGTGAATATGTCCATTTTGTTCTATGCATTTACTCTCAATTTGCTTTAATAAAGAAAATATATTTTCATCCTTTTTACAACAGGCGGAAATTGATTCTCTTGGTAAGTGATATTTTAAGAGACTATGGTTTCCTCTAAATGCTGAAAGATATGTATATAAATCACTTTCATCCCCAATTTGTTCCCCAAGGATAAGATCAGCTTCTTTGCTAAGTGGATGTTTATGTATTTCAACATAATCGTAAAATTTGAGCCTAACTATAATTCCTTCATCAAATAAAACTTTCTGAATCCACTCTGCATCCGCTTCATTTCCTGCACCACGATAACTAACTAAAGTGAGTATTTCTCCTTTGTAGCCACTTTTTGCTAGAGCACTTCTTCCTTCACTAATCGTTCGTTTCTGTTCTTTTCCTTCAGACTTTTCTAGTAAGTGGGATGCGGCTTTATACCTTGAACCGCCTAGTTCATCAATTATTTTAATGGGTAATATAAAATGAAATATAGCATCTCTTAATAAAGCATTATTAGAAAGAATGCCTCTCTGTAAATTTAAAGTAAGCAGTTTGCTCCCCTTGTCTAGCTTCGTATACTTGTTAAAGTTCTGAAGCTTTCTCCCCTGATACGGGTAATGATAAAAGTTCATTTCTTCAAAATGGGGAATATGATTCAGATCAGTAGCATTATCATAAAGCTTTGGAAAAAAATAAATGGTGATTTCATCTAGAAAGGGACATCTTAAGAAATATTCACGAAAGACGGTTAACACCAATTTTTCTTCATCATTCTCGGTGACTTTGAATGGACCTGTACCAATTGGTTTCTGTTCTACTATGGGTATATCCATCGGAATAATGCTTCCTCCCAAAGATGAAGCTAAATGTAAGAAATATGGACAAGATGTACCAAACTCAAATTCAACGACATAGTTATTCCTAACTTTTATCTCTTCCAAATCTTCAACTATCCATTCATAAGCTGATGGACTTTTTTTATGCCGGATAAAACTATAGCGGACATCCTCTCCTGTCATTTCCTCTCCGTGATGAAAGAGGACTCCTTTTTGTAAATAAAAGATCCATTTTGTATAGTCAGCATTATGCCTCCAATGATGAGCCAAATGAGGTAAAAACTTATTATCTTCTTCCTGATAAAAAACTAGTGTACTGAATATATGACGCATGATGTGATTTTCAGATCGCCTCCAGATTTTAGCTGGATCTAAAACAGGCAGTGGTCTGTAAGAAGGAAATTGTAATCTTGACAGCTTACCATCTGCTGGGGCTATTTGTTCATTGAGGTATGAATGGAATATCCAATCAACAAATTCACGCTGCAGTGAATCCCTTACTTCATGTTTCCTTAATAGTCTAATAGCCGCGTCAATGGATGTTGGTGTTAACATGTTTTTTGCTTCGTTTATAAGAAGGGTTTCCACATTTTCTAAAAGAATCATACTGGAGTAATTTCCTCTTCCTTTGCCTGGCTTCCATTCAATCCAGTTTTGTTCCTCAAATTTTCGTAGGATAATCTTAGCATTGCGATGAGAGCATGAAAGAAGATCTGCAATATCATGCACTGTGATCTGAATCTCCTGGTGAGTTACTTTGAACCTTCGAAAAATAAGGTTATAATGTTCTATTAATTTCATAATCAACACCTCATTGAAAAGGGGAAATTTAATTAGTTCAATTATACACTTTTTTTCCTCTTTTCAGAAAGTACAATGAAAGTAGGAGGTTGATATCAATGAAAGTTATAATTGCATCATGGAATCAAAAAAAGGTGAAGAAAATACAGCATTTCTTTAAAGACTTACCAATAGAGATAGCTCCTTTATCAAGTAAGTTTAAAGATATCGAAGAAAATGCCGATACATTCATTGAAAACGCACAATTGAAAGTGGAAGCGGTCAAAAAGCATTTTCCCACTAACATTATTTTAGGAGAGGACTCTGGGTTAACAATCAGCTACTTAGAAGGTTTTCCCGGAGTCAAGACAGCACGATTTTCTCCGGGCAGTGATGCACATCGTGCAGAGAAGCTGGTAGTAAAGCTTGCTGGTGTTTCTTTAAGCAATAGAACTGCTCAATTTAACAGTAGCATCGCAATTGCTTTTCCAAATGGCGAATCTGCAGTTTGCAACGGAATCATGCATGGGTGGATTAGCAATAGGATTAATGCCAACATCCAGGGATATGGTGATATTTTCTTATTAAGCGATGGTAAAGTTCTTTCTGACTATGATGAGTGCTATAATCCTTTTAATCATCAGAAACTAGCCTTATTTCAGGCAAAGCAACATATTTTCGAATGGCTGGACAGACATACCTCATGACTACTGCTAAAAGGAAAGTCATTGGAATCGCAGTTATTACAGCAGCTGCACTGCTCGGAGATTCAATGTTAATTATTGCATTACCCGTTTTTTGGCAGGATTTTGGTTTAACATCACTATGGCAAATTGGTATTCTGCTTTCAATTAACCGATTTGTTCGGCTTCCCATTAATCCTTTAGTCGGGATGTTTTATCAAAGGTTCGAGCTTCGTACAGGTGTTTTGATTGCTTTGTTAATTGCGATCGGAACAACTGCTTCCTATGGGATATTTAAAGAATTCTGGGTGCTCTTTCTTATGCGTCTCTTTTGGGGTATTGCCTGGTCCCTGCTCCGCCTTGGAGGATTCCTGACTGTAGTTGAAGTCACAACCGAGCATAACAGAGGTAATCTTGTCGGCCTATATAATGGGCTCTGGGGAATAGGAGGCCTAGTAGGGATGCTAGGTGGAGGAATACTCGTTGACCAAACCTCAATTATGTTTGTGACTTCCCTATTTGCTGCTCTAGGTCTACTAGTACTGCCAGCCGTATTTTTCCTGATTCCTCTATCTAAAACGAAGCACCAGGAGAAAGTAGAGGATTACTCTCACAAGAAATGGCTTACATTATCTGTTGGATTTATTCTCATCACGAGTTTGATGGTAGGTTTTATCATTTTTGGTCTCTTTGCTTCTACACTTAGTACATCCATTGAAACCAAATACTTCAACAATTGGAGTGTAGCCCAATTTACCATTGGGTCAGCTACTATAGCTGGTATCATTCAAGCATTACGATGGGGATGGGACCCTTTTTTAGCTCCGAAAATTGGAAAGATGATTGATTCAAGTAGAAAACCGAATATATTTATTATAATCCCTTTAATCATAGGGTCTCTTTTGCTTTATGGATTAGGTCAAGTACGGAGTATTATACCGTTATTGGTTCTACTCTTATTGTTTCAATTGATTTCCACTATTATTGTTACAACTACTGACACTATTGCCGTTCAAGCTGCCAGTAAAACAAATAAAGTGAAAGTCATGACTGCGCATACGATTGTGGTTGATGTAGGAGCAGCGTTAGGACCATTACTAGCCTTTTTATTAATGAGTGTATATAATCTAGCAGTTGTTTACTATTTATCAGGATTATTGTTTGCTTTACTAGGAGTGAGCTGGATCACTCTTATTCTAATGAAAAAGAAGATAACTCAATAGCTAGCTACTATAACACTAATGCCTCTACAACTAACTAGTATTTGGAGAGGCGTTAGATTAAACTTTTAATATTATATATAGATCAAATTAAAAGCTAGATTGCCGTTCGGTTTAAGTTGTTAGAAAACTGTTGTCTTTTTATGAAAAGGATACCGAAGAAAAATCTTGTTGGATTGTTAAAGTAAACTGCCCCGATAGTGAAAAAGTGATCCTTCGTATTGAAGCATCGTACCCGTTACATTAAGTGCAATTTTCAAAAACTTGTATTCTATTGATACCACTTAGGTTTTAATCTACTGAAGTAATCATGATCTTCTAAATACATATACACTTTATCTAACATCTCATTCATGTTGTTTGGAATAGTTTTTAAAGTCCATACTACATTGGAGAAAACACACATTGCTAAATATAGTAAATACAATCTCCAAAACGCTTCATCTGGTTCTTTATTATTAGAATAACCTTTAATTTGTCCTATTGAAAAAGGGATGCTATTAGCTGGTTTAGTTTAATAATCCACGCTTCAATACTACCATAATATTCAAAAAACGTTTATTAAGATAAAAGACAATCGTTTTAATGTTCGCCTTGTTTAATTAAAGCACCCGTTAGTTTAACATGGGTCGCACTATTTTTAATTATGCAGTTTATCAGTTATTTGTTTTAAGTGGTGAGCATCGTGTTTTACGAAAATCTTCGTAAAACTTTCTCCAGAGAGCTTTCTTTTACCTCCACCAATAGTAAACCTAACATCTCCGTCTAAACTTGAAAATCTTTCAGTTAATTCCTTTCGAGTTAAAACAAAATTATCTATAATAGTTTCAACTGAGTAATCTTTAATAAAAGTCATAGCCTCTTCATTATGTTGGTCATGGTCTGGGAACTTCGGTAAATCAGCATCTTGAACCATTAAGGGTACCATATTTTCTAAGTTGAATTTATCCCACTAGTATAGATGACCCACGATTTCTCTGATTGACCATTTCCCTTCTCTAATAGGTTCAGATAGTATCTCTTCAGATATTTCTTTCAAGTCCAAAATATTATCAACCATCTTTTCAAACTGACTTAGCGTTTTATTCATTTTATATCCTCCTCATAAATTTGTTAGAATATTGAAACCTCTATATTACCACAAATTGTAAAAAAAACAGAAACGTTTGTTCCTATTCTTGATTACAATGATTAACAAGTATATTTGAGAAACCTGCCCCGTTAGTTAAAGAAGATTTAAAAATCTTAACTAAGGATGTGGATTTTTTACAATTACATAACCGCAATTGGTGTATTATTATTGACTCCCCATTAAATCTCCCCTTGCTTAAGCGCAAAACCTAAGCTTAAGCTTATTTTTCTGTTTGAAGTCCGCACTCCTACAATCATTCATGATAAATTTTTATAAACTAATGTAGAAGAACGTATCCATACAACAATTCTTGTTATATGTCTCAAGTAATCATATAACATTCTCTAAACAGATGTTATACACAAAAATCTTATAAAGGAGGTGATAAATAAATGAAACTACAAGGAGGATGCTGTCCAACGTATCCTACGATAACAGAAGAGATTTGCGGGAATTTCAATGGACCTTTAGAAGCTGAGGAAATTTGGAGTGCATCTGCTGGAGCTTATCGATCCGCAACGTTTCAACTGTTTAATGATATTACCAGTACCGAAACCGTAACTGCAGCAGGAGATGCGACACCAGCCATCGATTTAAGTCCAGCACCAGGAAATACAGATACACAATCCGTCAATAATCCCACTTCCTTTACCATCACAGCAGCTGAAGGAGATAGTGGAACCTACTGTATTACGCTCTATCGTAATCTGGGATTTGTACCGACACCCACACCACCAGAACCTACCTGTACGGACTTAGTGTATTTTACAAATTTACTCGATAATACAGTCTCCCAAATAGATCCTGAAACGAATACTATCATTGCTACCATTCCTGTAGGAAATCAACCATTTGATGTAGCACTTTCCCCGGATGGTACACTCGCATTTGTCACAAATGTATTAGATAATAGTGTTTCCGTTATTGACACTGATTCCAACACTGTCATTGCTACCATTCCTGTGGGGGGCGCACCAGAAGAAGTAGCCTTTACTCCTGACGGTTCACTCGCTTATGTCACAATCAATCAAACTGCTTCTGTTTCGGTAATTGACGTCTCAACCATGACTGTTATTGACACGATTCCGGTTGGAAGCGAACCAGTAGGAATTGACATTACTCCTGACGGTACTCGCGCTTATGTCGTAAATTCATCAAGTTTTACAGTCTCTGCGATCGACATAGCAACGAATACAGTCATTGCTACCATTCCAGTTGGTTTTTTACCAAGAGAATTAGCAATTAATCCTGAGGGCACTCTTGTTTATGTCGCAAACGCAGTAGATAGTACGATCTCCGTTATAGATGTCGCGACCAATACGGTTATTGCTACCATTCCAGTAGGGAGTACACCGTTTGAAATTGCCTTTACTCCGGATGGGTCTTTCGCTTATGTCGCAAATCAAGGTAATAATACGGTCTCCGTTATTGACGCTGCTACCAACACTATCGTTGATACTATTACTGTTGGAGCTATGCCAACAGGGGTAGCAATAACACCTGATGGAGCTTTTGTTTATGTTACAAATCAAAATGAGGATACAATCTCAGTCATTGACACCGCGACCAATACGGTCATTGCAACTATTCCAACGGGGGATACTCCATTTAGAATAGCAATTGGAACGGTTTGTCTGTAGGATAAAGTTCTTTTAAAATTTATCGATAACTGGGATTGCCCATGGTCTGAGCATTAACCAGCAAATAGACAGCTCTTTTATGAGCTGTCTATTTCTTATAAAGAGGCTCCATGATGAAAGGTAGGGCATCCCAAAACATCTATATTTTATTGAAAAAAGGTGATATAATCTGTCAGAATCATTCATTCAATTAAGGATGTTAACATATTGAGTAAAAAATCGTTTCATATATATAACATTATAATTCTGTTGTTATTATTGTCATTAAATTTATTAGTGTTATTCGGTGCAGGTATCAGTGAAGGTGAGATTGATTTTGTTACTTGGTTTGCGCTAATAGCTTCATTTGTAATATGGGGATTATTTTACTTTCTTCAATTTGCATGTTTTAACAATAAAATTTGGAGAATATCCTGGCTTGTTGTAATGGTAATATTACTTTTCTTTTGGGAAACAGGACTTGGAACCTCTATTGGTAGGATGATAGTTTAAATTCGCTCTTCCAAAATCTATACAGAACAATGTGGGTTTAAAATAAAGTTTAACCATTTGTAATTGAATTCAACTGTTTATAAAAAAGTTGCACCGTTATACCCCTCTGGATATGCTCGTTTAAAGAGCTGTTTTTAACAACCATATACAGTATTGGTTCGTTCATTCTTGCTATAAGAAAAGTGACATGTTAAGATTTATAATGAACGTTCTATATGGAGGGTGTTACATGAAAAAATCACAGAAAAAAGAAGATATAATTAACACAGCTGAGACATTATTTTATCAGCATGGTTTTCATGCAATTGGTGTAAAAAATATATTGGAGCAAGCAGGAGTAGCAACAATGACCATGTATTATCATTTCCAGTCGAAGGAAGATGTTATCAAAGAAATATTAATTCAAAGGGAAAAACACTATTTTCAATTGTTGGAAGCTAAAATCGACAGAGGGAATAGTATTAATCAGTATGTAGAGTCGCTAATTAAAGCACACCTGGATTGGATAGAAACTGAAGGTTTCAATGGTTGTTTATTCTTAAGAGCTAAGCAGGAATACGAAGGTATAAACGAAGAAATTGCTTCAATAAGTAGAGAACATAAAAAAAGACTCTTAAACAAAATTGAAAATGATCTGAAGCTCCTTAAGGCTCCCAAATCCCTCAGTGTGCAAATATCTACTATACTAGAAGGAATAACATCGATGGTTCAAATACTAGAGTTAGATAAGGTGAAAAAGACGGCACTTGATTTAGCGAAAAGTATTCTGGATTCCGAAAAATGATTTTAACAGGAAATAAGTAGAGAATAGTGTCTTAAATTTACATTGTTCTCTATATTTTTCACTTAATTATTATAATGAACGTTATATATAAAAAGGAGGAAGAACTATTATGAATCCAAAAAAATTAATAGCAGTGGGCTTACCAATGATTGCTGTAACGTATGGTTTATCTCGATTTAGTTATGGCCTAATGCTTCCATATATTAACGAAACGATTAATATGGATCAATCAACTAGTGGCATCATCTCGTCTTTATCATACATTGCTTACTGTATAGCAATAATATTTGCAATGGCGTTTTCTAATAAAGTTACTCCAAAATCTCTTCTTGTGGTAGCTGGATTATCATCGATTCTTGGTTTGGGTATAATATCCATTTCTTTTAATCCGGTAGTACTAGGTTTAGGGATATTTTTGGCAGGGTTGAGTACAGGGGTTTCATCCCCGCCATACGCTAATATTGTTAGCACTAACGTAGAAACAAGGTTCCAGAATCAGGCGAATTCATGGATTAATTCCGGTACAAGTATTGGAACAGCCTGTACAGGGGCAATTGCAATCCTTATGACTAATAGCTGGAGAGAAACATATTTGATATTTATGATCATTGCTATTTTTGTGCTGATTGTTAATTATAAAGTACTTCCAAAAGATCAAAGTTCAGAAAGGAAGGGAACAGTTGGCTACTCTAAAAAGGAATGGAGACGGTCTTTTCAACTAATTATTGCATCCTTATTTATAGGAATATCCTGTTCGGCATATTGGACATTCTCAAGAGACTTTATATTAAATTTGGATAGTGTTCCTACATACCTAGGAGAGTGGTTTTGGGTAATTATTGGAGTAGCTGGCTTATTGGGAGGAACTGCTGGTACATTTATACAAGAGTTCGGGTTAATAAGTGCGTATAGGCTTTCTGTATTAGCAATTGCCACTTCTTCCCTAATCCTAGGAATTTATCCAGGTAACAATATAACAGGATTCCTGTCACCAGTACTTTTTGGAAGCTCTTATATTTTCATAACAGGGGTCTTCATCGTATGGGGGATTTCTGTGTTTAAAACTAACCCATCATTCGGACTAGGAATACCGTTCTTAATACTTGCACTGGGGCAAGCCATGGGGTCCATTTTCTCAGGAGTAGTAGCCGATATATCAGGATATCCTATCCTTTTTATCGGGGCTTCTATAATTGGTTATGTAACCTTAGTATTTAAACCCAAAACAAATTAGAAATTTTGCTTATACTACAAAAATGATCAAACTTTATTTTCAGGCTACACATTGTTCACTCTATTTTTTTATTATAATGAACGCTATATATAAATATGTAATGCGGAAAAATGAATAGTAGTGCGCTTGCCAATGTCTCGGTTTAGTTAAGGTCTAATGCTTCTATGTATTAACGAAACGATTAATAGTCAATCCAACTAGTGGTGAAATCTCATCTTGGGTCCTACCAGCAAAACGCGGAAACATACGTTTAACAAAATGTGACACAATAAAAAGGAAGATTGCGTACGTAAAGGATTTGAAAAAACGTGAAATAAATCCACTTTGCGGCACAAATTCTGACGATGTTACCTTAATTATTTTAGGGGTAAAACCAGCAACTGGTTCTACCCCTTGTTAAGGTTTATTTTAAGATAAGGTTATCGAGCATTAGAACAGTAGCTGGTATCCAACCTTTAAGGTTGCTTTAAGTAGCCTTTTTTAGTAGATTAATTCCTATAGTCCTTGTCCCCAATAGTTGCGGATCATGGGTCCAAGAGCTTGCAGTTGAAGGTTTTTTCTAAACGGTTTTATTCTCCTCCTCTTTAGCGATACCCTCCCTTGCTGCTTCTATAAAAGATAATATGATTGGTGAAAGCCACTTTTCTTTATGCCAAGCCATATGAGTATATACTTGTACGTCCGAAAATTGCCATGGAAGAGCAACAAGATCACCACGTTCAACTTCTGCTTCCACTGTGATTTCAGGAAGAAAGGCAATACCGATTCCTGAAATTGCACATTGTTTAATGGCTTCGGCATTTTGAAACTCCAAATAAGTAATACTATCAATGCCTTTTTTCTCAAATGATCGATCAAACATGGTTCGATAAGGACAGCCCTTTTCATTAACCAGTAATACTTCTCCGTGAAAATCTTCCTGTTGCAGTACAGGTTGTTTCGCAAGTGGATGGTCAGGAGCAACGAACAAGCGGAAAGTTTCTTTCAGTAACGGTTCTACAGCAAGTCTCTTTGAGAGAATAGATTCGTCCAGCATAAAGACGACATCCGCGGTTCCATCAAAGAGTGTCTGCTTGAGTTCCTGATTTGGAACAGAGCGGAAGATAAGTCGAACTCCTGGATGGCGGGAACGAAATAGCTTAAAGATAACTGGGAGGCGATAGGCGCAAAGAACCTCGTTGGCACTTATTGTAAGGGTGCCTCTAATATCTTCGTTGTCATGAACGGTATTGCGAGCTTCGTCTAATTCTTCTAGAACGCTTTGGATATGAGTTAAAAAGCGTTTACCCGCAGTGGTGAGAACGAGCTGCTTGCCCAAGCGGTCAAAGAGAGGAACACCAAGTTCTTCCTCCAATGCTTTTATTTGCATCGTAACGTTGGAGGGGACGTAGTTCAGCGCGTCCGCAGCCCGACTAAAATTTAAAGTGGAAGCAACTGTGCGAAATGTTTTCAGTTGGCGTAATTCCATTATACTGTCCCCCTTTTATTTTCAATATTATTGAATGCTGATTTGAATTTTATTCACTTTTATTGAGAGTACCATGGGATTATACTTAGTACAAGAAATACATTCTAGATGTGTTTCATTTTTGAAGGGGGCGACAATACAATGGATTATGAGATTTTTGATTTGGGTGACGTAACCTTGCAATCAGGAGTAACGTTACCGAACGCATTTCTTGCATATAAGACTTATGGAGAATTGAATGAAAAGAAAGATAATGTGATCGTCTATCCAACTGCTTTTGGCGACCATCATGTTCAGAATGAATGGTTGATTGGAAACGGCATGGCCCTAGATCCGAGAAAATATTTCATTATCGTTCCAAATCTGCTAGGAAACGGGTTATCTTCGTCTCCTAGTAATACTCCTGCTCCATTCGACAAGGCTAATTTTCCTCAGGTAACCATCTATGATAACGTTAATTTACAGCATCGACTGGTGACCGAAAAATTCGGCATTCAGAAGATTGCTCTGGTAGTTGGATGGTCAATGGGAGGTGTTCAATCATTCCAATGGGGGGCAAGCTACCCCGACATGGTGGAACGAATTGCCCCCTTCTGCGGAGGTGCAAAGACTTGGCCGCAAACGTATATAGTTCTGGACGGAATGAAGGCTGCTCTTATGGCTGCAGTTGGCCATGATTCAAGTAAACTAAATCATTTGACTTCCGCAGACATGCGCGCTGTTGGTCGTGTCTATGCGGGATGGGGCTTATCTCAGTCCTTTTACAAAGAGGAACTTTATCGTGAGATGGGATATGATTCATTGGAAAATTTTGTGGCTAGAGTCTGGGAAGATAGCTTTATGAGGATGGATCCACACAATGTCCTAGCCATGTTATGGACTGGACAAAATGGAGATATTAGTGCAAGCTCCACCTATAACGGAGATTTCAATGAGGCGCTTAAAGGCATTAAAGCGCTGGCTATCGTCATGCCAAGTATCACGGATCTCTTCTGCACGGC
The DNA here is from genome assembly GCF_052063305.1 of Gracilibacillus sp. HCP3S3_G5_2. Taxonomy (NCBI): domain Bacteria; kingdom Bacillati; phylum Bacillota; class Bacilli; order Caryophanales; family Bacillaceae; genus Gracilibacillus; species Gracilibacillus sp. HCP3S3_G5_2. The sequence continues at coordinate 13,775 of NZ_JBQHXU010000016.1, forward strand.
GGATGATAACGAATACGAGGCTAAGCATATCCCTAATGCTGTTCTTAATCCTATCGAGTCAATCTGGGGTCATTTTGCCGGCCGCGGAATCAACAGTGCTGATAATAAATTTATTGATGACAACCTAAAGCGCTTATTGGAAACTTAAATTTCCTTAAAAATCGTAAAATATGGGTCTGCTATGTATTTTGATTAAACATAAAGATAAGACAGTGACTGAGTGGGATACTTTAGCAAAGAAGTATAAGTATCCTGCTTCCTCACGTTTAATATATGTATTTGGATTATGGAATGGCGTGAAAGTAACCTTAACGCGGAAGGTATTTATATTGTAGAAGAAAGAATGTTGAACTTTTTCGAATTAAGATAATAGTGGAGAAAGTTTTGATTTTCAAGAGAGTGGGTAAATAATCTTGTTAGCTAATTCTAGCAAGTCTACTACTGTTTATTCATCCAAATATATAATTTTACCGAAACAAGGCTTCTTATGAGTAGAAGTCTTGTTTTCTTTTGGAAGAACGTCACTCCCACTAAATGAATAGCCTATTGAAGGAGGGAAGAATTATATTCTTTATTGCTGAATTAGGGAATATAAGTCTTATGTGATTCAAGCAAGAAAGGAGGATTTATCATGCAAATGTTTTACACAGTTCGTGCAGATGATACGATATCCCAGATTGCACAACGTTGGGCCATTCCGATCGACTCATTGATTGCTGCAAATAATCTCGTTTCCCCATATACAATTTATATTGGGCAGCAGCTTTCCATGCCACCAGGGGTAGATCGCTATCAGGTTCAACCAGGTGATACAATTTTTCAAATTGCCCAAAATCATGGAATTTCTCAGTCTGTAATTATTGCTGCAAATAATCTTCAGCCCCCATATACTATCCAGACTGGTCAGCTTTTAACAATACCAACAGGTGTTCCGTATTACGTTGTACAGCCTGGTGATAATTTGTATCAAATCGCAAGGCACTTTAATGTAGTAACAGGTGGCAATGTGAATTATGAATTGATTAGGCAAGTAAACAATCTTCCTTCTACTACCATTAATCCTGGTATGAGATTAGTTATACCATATGCACCGCCCGGTGAAGATGGATTGATTGCTTATATCTCAAACCGGACCGGAGCATATGATTTATGGTTATATAATCCGAGTAATGGATCGAATAGACAGGTGACATTTGGATTAGGTGAATCGTACTCGATTCCATATTGGTCTCCTGACAGTAGCAGAATCGCATTTGTAGGTGAAAATGGCGTATTATACGTAGTGAATTTGACGAATAACACGTATGCTGCAATAGATCAGTTTTCACAACCAGAAGGAGTATATCTAAACTGGGCTCCGGATAGTCAGCGACTTGTCTATTCAAATGGAAATGAAATCATCATTTATAATGTAGCGACCCACCAAGTACAGCGAATCAATCAACCAAACGCAAGGGATGTGCAATGGTTCTCAAGCGGACAAGAGCTTCTATTCGAGGCACAGGATGAAGCTGGTTTTAGTCAATTATATAGAATTCGAACAGATGGAACAGGCTTGCAGCAAATTACGCAAAACACTGGTGGACCGTTCAACTTTGTAAGACTATCACCAGATGGTCGTTATGTACTCTACACGAGTCCAGGCGCTAGTATTTCAATCATTTATTCAATTGAGCTTGCAACAGGCAGCGTTTTCGAGGTGGAAGGAGGACCGCTTGCCAAAAATTACAATCCAACCTGGTCACCTAATTCAGCATCGATTGCCTATAGTACAACTGCATTTGAAAATCAGGGATATTTTTCGCAAATTCGAACAGCCGGAAGGGAAGGAGATAATGACCGGATTTGGGCAATCTCTAATTGCTTTCTTACTCCTGTAACATGGTCGCCTGATAGTAGTAAAATTGCTTACTTATCTGGTTGCGATGAGTTTGAAGGTGCCAGTGAGATTTGGATGGTCGATTTAGATCATCCGGTACCGATTCAACTTGTTACAGATGGAAACATTACAGCACTAGCCTGGTCGAAAACATCCATTTCCCCTGGTACTGCAACCTATACAAGTACAGATTATAGAGTCCAATTTCAATATCCGGCAAATTGGCAAAAAGTTACGGATGAAAGAGAGCGATACGAAGGTGCGGACGGATTCTTTCAAGTAGGCGCGATAGCTTATGATGGACCACTGGAGGATGTATGTCATAATGATGCATTTCATCCACTTCTTCCATACGGTAGCCAACCGCAAATTGTCTCAACCGAAATACAAGGACAACCGGCTTGTTTTATCTATCCGTCAGAAGATCAGCCAGCAGAAATGAACAACCAATCTGCATTGATTGTCCAATACCCAACACCTGTTGTGATTAACAGCAACAGCTACAATTTTTTAATTTTATGGGCGGATGCTGGCCATATTAATCAGATTGCTACGACAGTTCGACTTCTATAAAAAATTTGGAGGGTGCCGTATGGAGGCCCCTCTGCCAATATGCTGTTGTAGGCTTAACAAAAGCGCAACTGCTATCGAGTTTGCTCCACATACTATTTGTATAAATAGTGTCCATCCTTCTCCTGTTAATACTCGTATGATGCGTTCCATAAAAGCTGGGATGGGAACGGAAGAAGGATTGGCGCAATCTATTCCATTAGGTCGTTATGCTGAATCGGATGACATTGCAAACCTTGTTTTATTCCTTGCTTCAGATGAAAGTAGCTTCATTACAAGTAGTCAATATCGTGTTGACGGCGGTATGGGAGCATTATAATACAGCAATTAATTGCTGTATTATGAACAAGCCAAGCGCTAATTTTTATGATGGTACACCTGTTTAAATCAAAACAATAGACCACATAAAATCTTAAGATATTTTATGCGGCCTATAATGATTATCATATCTTAAAGTATCCTTGTATGTCTATCATAGATTATTTATATAATTTATATAGCTGATCGTCTCTTCTGCTGCGAAAATCATCTCTATTGCCTGCTCCTCAGTCAGTTTGCCTGAATTAACAAAAGCATTGACCTGGCTGATAAAGGCGTTTAGCATATTGATGGCTCGTTCAGGTTTGTCATGTTTCTCATCCAACAGGTATCTTTCTGCCTGATTTAGTTTTACCATCAGAGCATTCCTATTGCCACCAACAATATCAAGGTCTGCAACAATCTCTTTAAGGTCGTCAATCCTGTTTTCGGCCCTGAACTGTGCGAACATCCAATCAAAGATATTCTTATCTGCGTACTCTTCATGGCCTGGGCCATACCTGAAGCTTGCGTTTGATTGACCGATAAGGTTACTGAACACTTGGGCTTCGGTTTCGTGCGGTGTCCAGTCAAAGCCGAAGTATGGAAAATTAAAGGCCTGATTGGTTTCCAAAACCGTTACGTTGGCTTCTGAATATAAGCCACTGGCACCAGCGCCTGTTGAGAAATAGTTTGTCCAAGTATTACCAGCGGAGTCATTCTTATGTGTATGCGCCCATATGGCAGTTTTTGTGAGCTCGGGATTCGTGGTAAGCTGTTCTACGGTTGGTAAGGCGCCTCCTGCAAGCGGAACGATTGCCGCGAGAAATTCGGGATTGCGGTTATAGAAACCGATTGTGTACATACTCCCCATAGAGAAGCCGGACATGTAGATACGGCTCAGATCCACCTTGCCCTCAGCGGCCAATTTCTCCACGTATGCCATAAGTGCCTCATTGTTGTCCTGATTGTTTGAGTGGTTCTGCGTAGCTATGATGTGTGCGTTGTACTTGCCCGGGTTCTCCAGTTGGAGCTTGGAAAGCACAGCTGCGCCGTTCGCAGTTTGCACGGGCGCAAAGTAGTCTCCCGAAGGGCCACCGCGGCCGCCGCCATGGTTGTAGATGAACAGTGGGAGAGGACCGAGGTCTTCCCAGGATTCGTCGATCGAAATCAGGATGTCCATGTTGCCTGTTCCATCCGGGTTCGTTTTATCAGGAACAAACTTGTCGAGCGCCGGGTTTACTACCTCTGCTTGAGTGAATCTCGGGATTATGGTAGTGCCGTCTGTCAGCTTGATCTCACGATCCACATTGACGCGGTAATTGAGGATCGCCGAGAATGCGTTTTGCAAGTTACCGGAAACCATTGCGCCGGACGTATAGCCATTGGCATTCCAAAACTCAAATTCAACGATGATGTAGCGTCCGCTCTCGGGCATATCTGTTACGAGGTCGTCGGATCCTGGTGCAGGCGATATATAGCCAAGCGGCTCGGGATCATTGTTTACATATACTCTGGTGATATTGCGCGTGCCGTCGAAAATCAAGGTCGAGCCATCAAGTCTTGTGTTCCTGGCGGCAGCCGTAAACATGTCGGCGCTCAGGTCAGCAAGGTTTGCCGCGTTGCCCTCGCCAAGGTCGATGATGACCGCTGTAGTGACGTTTCCGACAGAGAATATGTCGTTATACACTGTAAACGGTAAATCCGTTGCGTTTGAAGCAGGCTTGAATGTCACGTGGATGCTTGTGTCGCTTGCGGTGACGTTCTTTATTGTGTATGTGTTGTCTGAAACAGCCACTTCTTCGTCGTTAACCGTAACCTTGTCCACTTCAAACCCGAACGCGGGGTTGAACGTGAAGGTCACGTCTTCACCATCGTTTACCCAAACATGGCCTGCCAAAGAGGACGGGCTAATACTCCCATTCTCGCCGGACGACGCCATGACGTAGTGCTGAACGCCAACGTTCACGTTCGGTTCATACAGCCGCAATGACGGTGACTCCTGCATCTGCTCAAGCAGTTGTGCCGCGCTCGTAGTACTGGCTTCCTTGCTCTTTGCGGTGAAGCCGTCTTCCGTACTTGTCAGGGCAAAGTTCCACTGGTTGTTCCCGCCCCAATTGTATAAGGACACTGTGCCTTCTTCTTCATCCAGAACATGCAGCAACAGGCTCTGCTGGTTGCCATTGCTGGCTGCGCCGGTCGTGTTGAGGGGCGCATGCTGTGCATTGAAACTGGATTCCCTTCTCAAGGGTTCCGTTCCACCACCTATGCCGGGAGCGTTGTTCAATAAATAGTAGCCCGGGCCTTCACCAAGACCGCCGGATGCCGCCGCAGTATTTGCGCCAAGGCCAAACTGCCATATCATGTCGTCCGTCACTTCGGATGTGATCAAGCCGTCTTCAATCGTCACTGGCTTGGACACCATGCCAACTTGAGTGTCGCCGGTGACGTCGCCTGGTGTGTTGATTGTCGCTTGAGCATTAGCAAGCGCGCCGTGCTCGGACACAATAAGATAGCTTCTACCAATCTGGACATCAGCAGGGTCGACCTGCCTCCACGTGATGTTTGATTCCGGCGTCGTCTCTACCGCCTTAGCCTGGGGTAAGTTGTATATCATTTCTGATACAATAATGAAGCAAACTAAGAAAGCCACCACTGATATTATTTTACGCATTACCTACCACTCCTCTCTTATTCTTTGTTTCTTTCCCTTTCATTTCAATTTGACGACATGAGTATCGCCTGCAAAAAGAAAACTAACTTAATCACCCCCAGTTTGATATAAGTCGTTGGGGATCTTAAGATGTTAAATCGTTCTAGCATGTCCCTAAGACAAGTATGAGTATAGCACGAATAATTCGAAAATAATGTCATATTATGTAAGCGTTATCATAGTTTTTCGTCATAGTTTCGAAGGTCAATTGTTATTGTTTGGACACATAGAAAAAGAGCGTCGCAACGCTCAGCCGTTTATATGCATAATAGCCAAGAGTCTTTTTTGCTTTCTTTCCGTTCCATGATGGCCTTCTCTATAAACTCAAAATATATGACATATGAAAGCCACTGGAGGGATTGGGAATGCTGAAAGAAAACTTAAGTAGCCAGCACCAACTGGAACCGGAATTGTAACCTGCGCGATATAACTTTCGGCCCGAATTGTCGATATATTTTAATGTTGGAAACGGAACTTCTCCCATCTGGAACAACTGTGTGATTATGGAAGTGCCATCCATAAACCTGAAAATAGAATTATACAAAAGAAGAGGGCGTTCATCACAAACGCCCTCTTCTTTTATATAATCTAAATATTCTCCTTTAAACCAAGTATATTGGAACTCCAGCTCCATAGCTCTTTAGCACGGCCAATGTCATAAGATTCCTTTGAAGATGGTATTTCTTTTGGTCCATCAAAGTATTGTCCACTGCTAGAAAAACGTTTATTCAATATTAAATTCGCAAGATCAGTTCCAGATTGTTGCGTAGTCCGTATACTTGAACGAAAGAAACGCATTAGTGGTAGTACATTATTCCACATGAATTTAAGGATAGGATTGTAATCTCTAGATAAACTAGAGCCCCTTCCAGGCATCATTCCTGGATTAAATGCTTTTACAGTAATTAATTGATTGGCTTTCTCAATACGTCGAGCTAGTTCGTAGCTAAAATAGAGATTACATAGCTTCGAGGTTGTATAACGTGTTTGCCCCCTATTAAGAGATGAAAGATTTGCTAATGATTCATCCGATTTTTGTGGATTAGCCATAATACTAGGGTGAAGATAAATTGGTGCAGGCATACCTGTTTTCATAAGTGGATCATGGGTATCGCTGCTTACAACAACAATAGAGCCATAGTCTTGAAACTGGTTAAGTAATAATCTTACAAGTAAGAAATGACCGAGATGATTAACTCCAAATGTTGCTTCAATTCCATCAACAGTAGCTTGAGTTCCTTGTACAAATTGAACACCTGCATTACAAATAATGGAATGCAAAGGTGGAAGATCAGATTTAGTGAATTGATCAACAAAATGATGTATGGATGAGAACGAGGCTAAATCCACTACCATTCCTGAGATATGTTGATTCCCTGTTGTTTGAATCAATTCTTTGGCAGCTGTATTTACCCTTTCTTTATTTCGTGAAGCCAAAATTATGTGCCAATCATTATTAGTTTTTGCAATCACTTTAGCACATTCATACCCTAATCCTGTATTCCCCCCAGTTATAATCACTGTCTTTTTAGCTTTTGTCATAAGATTTTCCTCCCTATTAATACTTTCTTATATAATACGATACTGTATCGTATCGTATATGTCAATAAAAAAACCTCGCTTTACATGCAAGGTTAAAATTATTTTTCCTTTATTCCGTTCAAAATCATGTCAATCCCAGCCCTTAAATGAGGTTCTAAATCTGTTGTAGAGGGCTTGAGTAAAAGTTGATAAATAATAAAACCAATTAAAAATTCGGAAACTAGATCTAAATTTACTTCTTTACGAAGATTCTCTTCCTCAAGATATTTTTGAAGCAAATTTGAAATTTCCTTTGTTTTAGGCAGTGAATGGTTTTCCCAATAAGATTCGGAAATCTGTGAATTACTTGATAATGTTGACATTAGAAGGGAGAGCATTTGTTTACCAAGCGGGTTATTCATTTGCTCTGTGAAATTTCGTGAGAGTTCAAATAAGACATCATCTAACTTCCCTTCTATAGAGATATTAAATTCTGGTTTCAACTGTTCCAATGCAGCAAGAATTAAGTCATCTTTATTTTTCCATCTCCGATAAATAGAACTCTTACCAACTCCAGCTTTGGTAGCAATAGTTTCCATACTAATTTTTTCAACACCAACTTCAGCAAGAAGAGTTAGTGTTGCATCAATAATACGTTTATCCACATCACTACTTCTTGGTCTTCCCCGTTGGAATGTTTTTTTAGAATTATCAGAATTCAATGGTGCATACCTTCTTTCGTAATGCATAATGATAAGACATTATACCATAAATTACTTATAGATACTTTCTTAGCGTTAATATCGTTTATTCAACTAACCTGTCCCGTTATTTTAAGGACATTCCTTCACGATCTCCTTTTATCCTATCATAACTTTCTGCTTGTTTTGGATTTTATTCCGAATTAATGTTTATGAATGATTCGTTAGACTAAACCAATGTAAACAAAATAAACGAGCTTCCGCTAATCGGTTATATCAAAGAATAATTGAATTAAAATGTCAGGTTACCTATTAAAAAAGTGGGAAATGTCTAAAAATTTAGAAAAGTCCATTGATTTTTCCTTCCATTCGCTATATTATTGTAATGTTTCACTTTTGAAAAAGGAGGGTTCAGCGGTGGTTACTTTTCTAGCATCTATTGTATTATTAATTGTTGGTTATATCGTTTACGGGAAGGTGGTTGAACGGATTTTTGGCATTAATGACCAGAATTCAACACCTGCCTATACAAACAACGATGGCCTTGATTATATGCCAATGAGTTGGTGGAAAGCGAGTTTAATTCAGCTATTGAATATCGCTGGAACCGGTCCGATATTTGGTGCAATCATGGGCGCATTATATGGTCCAGTAGCATTTATATGGATTGTTATTGGTTGTATTTTTGCTGGGGCGGTACATGATTACTTTTCGGGTATGATATCGCTTAGACATAAAGGAGCTCAATTTCCGACACTTGTCGGTAAATATTTGGGCGGTAAAATGAAGTTTGTTACAACGATTGTGTCGATTATATTAATGGTGTTGGTAGCAGCAGCATTTACGGCAGCACCTGCCCAGTTACTTACGCAAATCACACCACTTAACACTTCGACTTGGTTGGTGATTATTTTTGCTTATCTTATACTTGCAGCGATTCTACCAATTAATAAAATAATAGGAAGAGTGTATCCTCTATTTGGAGCTATTTTAATTTTCATGGCTGTCTCTATCGGTATTGGAATGTTCTTCTTTTTTGATCATCCAATCCCAAATTTAACATTAAGTAATTTACACCCTGGGGAACTGCCTATTTGGCCATTATTAATGGTAACCATATCCTGTGGGGCGATTTCTGGCTTTCATAGTACACAAAGCCCCATTTTAGCTCGTACATTAAAAAAAGAAAGTGAAGGTAGAAAAGTTTTTTATGGAGCAATGATTGGTGAAGGCGTCATTGCGATGGTTTGGGCAGCAGCAGGGATGACCTTTTTTGGTAGTACGGGTGCATTGCAAACAGCACTGGATGCAGGAGGTCCAGCTGGGGTCGTTAATGAAGTCAGTATAACAACATTAGGTGCATTTGGTGGGTTCATCGCCATTTTAGGTATTGTTGTTCTCCCGATTACCACAGGTGATACAGCATTACGTTCTTCTAGAATGATGCTTGCGGAAATATTGTCTCAACTGACAAAGAAAGACTTTAATGGGAAAGGGAAATTAGCTTTGCTTACAATACCTGTGACTGCAACAACGTTATATCTCACTACAATTGATTATAGCTTCCTCTGGCGCTATGTTGGTGGAACGAATCAGATTGTTGCTGCGGTGATGTTATGGACAGCAGCCATGTACCTAGTGAAAAATAACAAGTTTCATTGGATCTGTAGTATTCCAGCTTTGTTCATGACAGCAGTAGTAAGTACGTATTTCTTCTATGCACCAGAAGGCTTTAACCTTGATTATGGTATTTCTCTGATTTTAGGAATGGTTATTTGGTTGGCTGTACTCGCTTGGTTTGTATGGCAACTTATTAAACAGAAAAGAGCCAGCAACTATGCAGATACGGAACTGAGAGTAGGATAGCAATGGAGATTGCTATCCTCATTTAGATAACGGTGAAGTTAATAATCTACCATCTAAATCTATTGGAATAAATACAGAGTTATTTCGTAGTCCTTTCTACCAAATAACTCTGTTTCTTATTAATCAATATTAAAACAAAATAGATAAAGAGATGTAGCTATCATTCTCCTATATAATGATATGAAACCTCCTAGTGGCTAAAATCGTATATAAAGTAATATTAATTAACTCAAAATCAATGATTACCTCATAAAAAGACAGGAGTTTTTATCTTGAAACAATTGTATATAAAACAGAAAATGTTTAGTTTAAACGACAAATTTACGGTGAAGGACCAGCAGGAGAACGATGCTTATTATGTGGAAGGAAGTTTTATGAAAATTCCTAAAACATTCTCCATCTTGAATACAGCAGGAGAAGAGGTCGCGCTTATCTCGAAAAAGGTGTTCAGCTTCCTGCCGAAGTTTTATGTGGAGGTGAACGGTCAAGAGGTATTAACGATTAATAAAGAGCTTTCTTTTCTAAAAGCACGGTATTCTATTGACGTCGCGGGGATAGAAGTACAGGGAAACTGGTGGGATATGGATTTTGAAATTTTTCAATATGGGGAAGTCGTGGGCAAAGTGAATAAAGAATGGTTCACATGGGGCGATAGCTACAAGGTTCAAGTCCTGAACGAAGAGATGGAGACGATCATTATTGCGCTCGTAATCACCATTGATTGTGTGAAGGCTGACCAAGCAGCAACTTCTTCAGCGACAACACAGTGACATAAGCAATGCAGGTAAAAGCTAGTTTGAGTTAGCATCAATATAAGAACAAGGGAATCGGAATAAAATTTGCAGTCTCTGTATTTGCGTTTAGGTTGTAAGTATTATGAGTTGTATCATATATAACAGATAAAAAAGAAGTGCAAAGATGCTTCTTTTTTATGAACGAAAATTATCTAACCTCCTATATAAAAGTTCATATTGTAGATTTAATATACACCTAGATAAGATTGAAAGGGTGAATGTATATGAAGGACATGATGAGCAAAAGTAAAATAATAGAAAATAGCGAGTATGCATAACGGTAAACCGGAAGCGTTTGTTGAGGAGTGCGTAAAACTAGAGAAAGTTTATCAGTTGGGCAAATACTGAATAAGGTAATTCCTTATTCAGAAGAAGTCATACTATATCAAATGATTGTGTTCAAGTAGGAAATAAATGTTGGAAAATCAACACTTAAAGACCTATTTCGATCCGACCACCGGTACTTAAGATCGTTGATAAGACGGGAGCGTCTAAGCGGGTTACATACTCGTTTAGGCGCTTTTTTTCGTGTCTAAAAATAAAGGAATCCGTACTGATCCATGTAAATCGTTCTTTTAAAGGATAAATACAGAAGTTATAAAAATAGAACGAAACCACAATAAAAGGTGAAATAAATTGATTACACTTAAATTAACCTTTCAAAAATAACTAAGAAATAAAGAGGAGATAGGAGATGTTTAGTCAAAACATAGACATAGGCTGGGAGTTTCAATTTGGAGAGCGTTCTTCCATTCCAGGCATGAATAGAAATAAAGAAACCGTTAATTTACCACATGATTTTACGATTGGTACAGATCCAACACCTGATGCTAGAGGTGGTAAAGATGCTGGCTATTTTGAAGGTGGAATTGGAACGTATACAAAAATGCTGTTTTTTCAGAACAAGATAAAGAAAAAAGGTTTTTAGTTGCCTTTGATGGTGTCCATATGAATGCGAAGGTGGAGTTAAATGGACATAAATTAGCCCAACATCACAATGGATATACACCATTTTATATCGATATTACACCATATATTAAATATGACAAAGAGAATCGAATGTCTATAATAGTAAAAAATGATGCACAACTAAATGCAAGATGGTATACAGGATCAGGAATCTATCGTCATGTTAACTTATTATCTGCGCCAAAGACACATATCGTACCTTGGGGGAACTTTTGCCTATACTTCGCATATCCAAGGAGATACAGCATTTGTTGAGGTGGAAACAGAGATAGAAAATCTTGAAAATGAATCCAAAAATATATGGGTTGAGATCGAGATTAACTCGGAAAATGTATCAGATAGCAAGGGGACAGGAAAAGTAAAAGTCCATGTACCGGCGGGTGAAGTAGCCACAGGCAAAGTACTCATCCCTGTTCGTCATGTTCAACGATGGGATATTGATCATCCCAATATATACAAGGTTCAAAGTAAATTAGTTGATAAAGGTGACATTATTGATCAACATACTACTTCATTTGGGATCAGAGAGATTTCCGTTGATCCAATAAATGGTTTCATGTTGAATGGTAGAACAGTGAATTTAAAAGGTGGTTGTGTACATCATGATAACGGGATCTTAGGTGCTGCTTCTTTTAAAGATAGTGAGTATCGACGCATGAAAATCCATAAAGAGAATGGATTTAATGCAATACGTTTTGCACATAATCCGATGTCGAGAGATTTACTTGATGCGTGTGATCGTTTAGGACTACTTGTTATTAACGAAGCATTTGATGTTTGGACAATGGAAAAAAATACACATGATTATAGTCAATATTTTAAAGACCATTGGCAAAAGGATATGGAAGCATTTATCAAAAGAGATCGCAATCATCCTTCTGTGATTATGTGGTCCACCGGAAATGAAGTATTAGAGCGTGGAGGATTATCGAACGGTTATGAATGGTCAAACAAACTTGCAGATTATGTAAGAGAATTAGATGCAACAAGATTTGTTACTAACTCCATACCTTCATTCTTTAATGGACTGGATGATGAGGATCAATACAAATTCTTCATGGATCTTATGAAAAGTAAAGATAAAAATCAAGCTGGTGGATTGTTTAATTTAGATGCAGAACATGGTCGGAATGTATGGTGGGACTATACAGAACCATTTGTTGCACCATTAGATGTGGTTGGCTACAATTATTTTGCAAAGTTATTATGATGGTACACATGAAAGGTATCCAAACCGTGTGATCTGTTCAACAGAAAGTAAGCCATTAGAAATGTTTGATTATTAGATAGAAGTAGAAAAGCGTCCATATTTAATCGGTGACTTCGTTTGGACGAGTATAGACTATATCGGAGAGGCTGGTATCGGTAAGCAAGAATATTATGAGCCAACAGATGATATCGAAAGTGCTTATCGTTATCTTCATTTGGCAAATTTCCCTTGGAGACTTGCGGGAGGGGCAGATATCGATTTGTGTGGCTTTAAACGCCCACAACTAGCCTATCGTCGTATTTTGTGGGGATCGAATGAAACATATATTGCATCAGAGCATCCTGCAAATCATGAAAAAGTAGAAGTCTTGGGGAGATTTGGTTGGCCATATCGTCAGAATGCGTGGACGTGGGTAGGTTATGAAAACAAGCGGTTAACAGTTGAGGTGTACTCACAAGCACAAGAAGTAGAGTTAATATTGAACGGAAAAAGCTTAGGCCGAAAACCTGCTGGTAGAAAGCATCGGCTGACTGCTAGCTTTGAACTCACGTATGAACCAGGAACATTAGAAGCAATTAGTTATACTGACAATAAAGTGGTATCTAAAGATGTAGTAACAACGTCAGGGGATCCAAAAGGCATTAAGATTAAACCTGATAAAGTAGCTTTAAAAGCGGATGGACAGTCACTCATTTTTGCGGAAGTAGAAATAGTAGATAGTGCAGGACGTTTAGTGCCAACAGCAGCCTTACAAGCTGAAGCAGAAGTACAAGGTCCTGCAATGCTGGTTGCATTTGGAACAGGTAAACGTGTAACAGAAGAAAATTATACGACAGGTAGATTCACCTCACATAATGGAAAATTATTAGCTGTTGTAAGAGCATCTACTGAGACTGGTGTAGCATCACTCCAGGTGAAAGTAAATGGTTTACCAGATGCAACTATAAATATAAAAATAACTGACTATTGATGAGCTATAAGTTAAAAAAGGAATACCTAAGTAAACAGTGCTGCATCTCATTTAGCCAAAATGTCGGAAGAGTTAAGAAAACGGATCAAACGTTTTAAACTGAACTAATATAAACAAGTGGTCCCAACAATCTATAGATAGTTAAGGGGACCACTCATTTTTTATCAGTCACTTCATTAAAGGATCGAACACACGTCTAAAATTTATAGCAATTACCTGTCAAAAGAACTAGTTATAAATTAGATATATTGGGCAAGTGTATATTGCCCTTTTGGACGTTATGTTTTTAAAACTAGATTGTTATAATCAATTCTAATGCAATGTTGTTAAAAATAAATGCTGTGAAAGGAAGATGTTCAATGAAACAAACATATCCAATAGTACCGGAAGAAGAAGTCATAAAAGTGCTAGCCGGCAGGAGCGATTTTGACCCTTTCTATGTATTTTCGGAACTACGCGAGAAAGGAGCAGTTAGACCCATCCCAATGCAGATTGGGGCTGCGGACCAACAAACATGGATTGTTACACAAATGGACGAGGTAAAGAAAGTATTGAAAGATCAATCGTTATTTTGTGTAGATCCATCAAATATTAATGAAGATAGTAGTATAAAACAATCTTTAACAAATACAACAGATGATACAGGCTCACAACTTTTCCTAGCAAATTCATTGAATGCGCTTGATGAACCTGACCATCGTAGATTGCGCCGCTTAGTTTCTAAAGTTTTCACTCCAAAATATATGGAAAATCTCCGTCCAACTGTTCAGGAAATTGCAGACGAATTGCTTGATCAAGTTCAAGGCAAAGGTGAAATGGATATTGTCACAGATTATGCATATAAACTACCAATTCAAGTAATTTCCAACATGGTTGGAGTCCCCGCATTACACCAAGAACAAATTTATCTATGGTCTGAAGCTATTGCTACAGGGCTTGGCGTAGGCCGATTAGATGATAAAGTGAAAGAAAGTGTAGCATCTTTTACCGAATATTTTACTCAACTAATTGCTGATAAACGCAACCATCCAGAAGATGATTTAATAAGTGAATTAATTAGTTTAGAAGAAGACGGTGATAAACTAGATGAAAAAGAGCTATTATCATTAGTGCAATTACTAATATTCGCTGGTCATGAAACGACAACCAACTTGATATCAACAGGGATGCTCATCTTATTAGATCATCCAGACCAATTAGAGATGCTTAAACAAGATAAAAGCTTAATCCCCAATGCAGTTGAGGAATTATTACGTTACCACGGTCCTTCTACGACAGCTGGTCCACGTTATGCAAAAAAAGATTTAGTCCTCGGTGGTCAAACAATCAAAAAAGGAGATGTGCTTTTTCCATTATTGAAGTCAGCCAATCGAGACGGCAATGTTTATAACGACTCAGAAGAATTAGACTTGACGCGCGACGTTAAACGTCATGTAGCCTTCGGACACGGTGTACATATGTGTTTAGGTGCACCACTTGCACGATTGGAAGGAGATATCGCATTTACAACACTATTAGAACGAATGCCAGAGATAAAATTAGGTATCCCACGCGAGGATATCCAATGGGAATTTAAATTAGCTGCCCAAGGTTTATCTTCTCTGCCTGTTACCTTTAAATAATAGTTTCTATTTATAAGGAAGAATAATTATGGGGAGATGGACAATAAAGTTGTGATATCACGGGTGCAGCAAATGGCATGAGGCTAGCGGCGGTTGAATTATTTCATAATGAAGAGGCAAAAGTGGTTGCTACAGATATTGCTACCCCTCAGTTAGAGCAAGAAGTTTCAAAGATTAGTAAGAATGTTTATACAGTTAAATTAGATGTAAACTTCAGAAGATAACTGGAGATTAGTGGATCCCTTATATGCAAAAATCAGGATATGGTTCCATTATTAATTGTGTGTCATTAGCAGCAATTGTGGGAGGCGCTGATAATGGAGCTGCAGCATATTGTGCTGCAAAAGGAGGAGTTCGTTCCTTTATCTAAACGTGCTGCAGTCAATTATGCCAAGGATAATATTCGTGTGAACTCCGTGTATCCGGGTGCTATTTTCATAGGTGTCGCTAAGAAACATGGTGTGAGAACACAAGAACAACTTGGAAAGGCATTCACTAATCAAATGCTATTACCACCTCATGCTGGAAATGCAAATGATATTGCTTATGCTTACTTGTATTTAGCATCAGATGAATCTCAACTTTGTTACTGGCGAAGAATTAATGATGGATGGTGATTGGGGTTCCCAGTAGCAAAAATATAGTAGATTAACAGCAATAAAAGAACTAAATAAAGAAAAAGAGGGTGGACATGAATTGAATGATAAAGTAGTAGATATGACAATTATTGGTGGTGGTCCTACCGGAATGTTTGCTGCATTTTATGGTGGCATGCGAAACTCTTCTGTAAAAATCATAGAAAGCCTGCCACAACTTGGAGGTCAACTTGCAGCTTTGTATCCAGAGAAATTTATTTATGATATTGCAGGTTTTCCGAAAATATCTGGTCAAAATCTAGTGGATAATTTACAACAGCAAATGAATATATTTAAAGACAAAATTGATATTTGCCTTGGAGAAACGGTAGAAGAAGTCGAAAAAATAGAGGATTATTTTATATTACGAACAGACAATGAAACACATTATACCAAATCTATTATTATCACAGCTGGAAATGGAGCTTTCGAACCAAGGAAATTGCCGATTGATGTAACGGAATATGAATTAAAGAACAATGTTCATTATTATGTAAAAGATATGCAACGTTTTGCAAATAAAGAAGTGGTTGTTTTCGGAGGTGGTGATTCTGCAGTTGACTGGGCATTAATGATAGAGCCCATTGCCAAAAAAGTAACGCTTGTACACAGACGTGATAAGTTTCGGGCACATGAGCATAGTGTAGAAAAATTAAAACAATCAACTGTTGAGTTAGCTACTCCTTTTATTCCAGTAAAATTCGATGGAGAACAATCATTAGAAAAAGTTATTCTACAGCAAGTAAAAGGTAATGAAATGAAAATTATTAATGCAGACGAAGTCTTAGTTAATTATGGATTTGTTTCTTCATTAGGTCCAATAAAAAGTTGGCAACTTGAAATAGAAAAAAATTCTATTGTTGTAAATTCAAAATTAGAAACAAATATAGAAGGAATATATGCTGCAGGAGATATATGTACTTACGATGGAAAAATAAATCTAATTGCAACTGGATTTGGAGAAGCAGCAACTGCAGTAAGTAATGCAAAAGTCTTAGTAGAACCAAATTCAAGGGTTCAGCCTATGCACAGTACAAGTTTAATGGAAGCCAAATAGTAGTGAAGGAGGAAAACATGACAGTTAAGTACACAAAAGTTAATCAAGAAACATGTATAGCTTGCGGAGAATGTGCGGATGTTGCTCCAGATATTTATGATGTAAATGACGAAGGGATTGCGTACGTGATCCTAGATGATAATAAGGGAACTAGTCCCATTCCAAATGAGTTATGGGAAGATATGGAGGATGCTTTTGAGGGCTGTCCATCTGAGTCCGTTCAAGTCTCAAACCATCCGTTTGAATTAAATGACGATTGAAAAATCCTTTAATAATTTTAAAGGATTTAGAAAGTTATAACGCTTATTGAACAATTTAATGACAGTGAATGAAATTAATCGGCTAGAAGTAGTGAGTAATGATACATTTGCTAAAAGTAAGAGGTACAAGTGTATTAAGATTTTCTACCATAGAATAATAGCTTGCTAATTATTACTATTCAAATAATTTCCTTATCCCTCACTAATAGATGTTTGCCTAAAGCCATTTTATATGTGGTAGGCTCATGAGTTTATTAAAATGACTTATGAGCCATTTGTTGTGGTTGTGTGAACTGTTTACACAATATATTAAGGAGGTCCGTTTATGAGTATTCGGGAGGAGTTTGATGTTGTTGTGGTTGGTAGTGGTGCAGGAGGATTAGTCGCAGCAATTACTGCTGCTTCTAATAATCTAAATACACTCTTGATTGAAAAAAGTGCTGTTTGGGGAGGTTCTTCTGCGTTATCTGGTGGTGGTTTATGGATTCCTAACAATCACGTATCTAAACGAGCGGGATTACAAGACAGCAGAGAAGAAGCACTCATCTATATGGAAGAGGTTATTAACTATAAAGGATCAGCTTCTTCTTATGAAAGGAAAAAAGCGTATGTAGAAAATGGACACGAAATGGTAAAGTTTTTAGAGGATAAAGGTGTTAAATGGGTACCAGGTATGCAATATCCTGATTATTATCCAGAAAAACCTGGTGGAAAAATTGGGCGTTCACTAGAAGCAGAGATTTTTGATGCCAGGAAACTAGGTGAGATGGCTAATACCTTACGTGTTGGGGAATTAGAGGATCCCATTCCACTATACTCATGAAAGGTTGCATCATTACCTAAAGCATTTACAAACATTCAAGATTTTACTACAGTAGTTGGTATGTTTCTAAATGGTTTTAAACATAAAATAAAAAGGGAAAAACCACTTTCTATTGGTGCTGGATTAGTAGCCAATCTAATGAAGATCGTTAAAGATTTAAAAGTGCCTGTCTGGTTATCAACACCATTAAAAGACATTGTTATCGAAAACGACAAGGTTGTAGGTGTGAAGGTTGATAAAAATGGTGAATCATTTACTATAAAAAGTAAAGCGGTCATTTTAGCTAGTGGAGGTTTCGAACGGAATCACACTTTAAGAGAAAAGTACCATCATATAGGAGCTGATTGGACATCAGGAAGTGAAGATAATACAGGGGATATTTTACTAATTGCTCAAAAATACAACTTAGATACGGAACTACTGAATGATGCTTGGTGGGGGCCATCTACATTAGACGAGAATGGAGCAAGAAAATTCTTAGTTTATGAAAGGTCAATGCCACATAGTATTATTGTTGATCAAACAGGTGAAAGATATATGAATGAATCAGAGTCATACGTTGATGCAGGTCATGCCATTCTCGATAGACAAGAACAAAATGGTAAAGCAATTCATTCATGGTTGATTTTAGAGAGTCGGAATCGCAACAAATATTTGTTCGGTGAAATGCTCCCTCGGGTGACACCAAAAAAAGCTATTGAAAATAATTTTTTAATTAAAGCAAACTCTATCGAAGAATTAGCAAATAAATGTAACATAGATATAGATGGACTGAGATCAACAATTTCAAAGTTTAATAAATATGCAGAGCAAGGAAGAGATGAGGATTTTGGAAGAGGTAATTCCGTCTATGATAATTATTATGGTGATCCGACATACAGGAATCCTAACTTAGGTGCTATCGAAAAACCTCCATTTTATGCGTGTAAAATTTATCCTGGAGACTTAGGTACTAAAGGCGGGATTCTAGCAAACGAGCATGGGCAAGCGATGAGAAATGGTCAACCTATTAATGGTCTCTATGCGACTGGTAACTGCTCAGCTTCTGTTATGGGAGATGTTTATCCCGGACCAGGTTCAACTTTAGGGCCTACGACTGTCTTTGGGTACATTTCTGCAAATCATATTAAGAAAAATTTATGAATTGCGAATAAAACTTATAGAATTAATTATTTATAATATTATTTATTTTTTATGTGTAGTAAGTATTCAATATAGAAGCATCAATAGTATTTTCATTGGTGCTTCGTTTCTATTATAGGGAGCACAAAGATTATAAATGATAGTTGCAGAATCTACGTAATAATAGAGACTAGAGTTGATTATGGAAAGAGGGCAAGTAGTATATGGATTATGACAAGTTTTTTTTATTTGACGATCAGTCTAAAATATTTAATGTTTATCGTGTCAGGTTGTTGTTTTGGATTTTATTAGTAACAGTAGGTACTTTATTGTTACAATTTATCGGAGAAGTGTTATTTGTTTCAGCTGCCATTTTCTTTATTTTAATGGTTTTACATATTTTGCTCTATCGTTTTTCAAATTCTTTAAAAAGAAAATATTCTTTGTATTACTTTTTTTTACAATCCTGTATTATTTTTATTTCTGCTTTTCTATTGCCACACGGATCTCCTATAATATTGGTGGGATTGTTACCTATTTTAATTTCAGAAAGTATACATTTATTTAAAAGCTCTTTTAAAGTATTGCTAGCAGTTATCATTCTATATATTTTTTATACTGTAGCAATTGCGGTGAATTATGGTGTGCATGAATTACGCATTTTTATACCTATTTTGTTTTTTATTGTAGCTATTGCTGTTTTTTACTCGATTCTACATGTGAAAGAAATAAATGCCTGGAGACGTATGCAGTACTACATAAATCAATTAGAAAATGCTAATCAAAAAATAGAAGAATTGACAATTAGAAACGAAAGAAAGCGTCTAGCGCGTGATTTGCATGATACGATGGCACAAGGACTAGCAGGGTTAATTATGAAATTAGAAGCAATCGATGTATACATAGACCAAGGGAATCACACAAAGTCAAAGGAAATATTACTAGAATCGATGAAACAAGCAAGAACAACATTAAAAGATGCGCGAGAAGCAATTGATGATTTGCGTTCTAAATCGCTATCGGAGGTTACCTTTGTACACGAGGTAGAAAAAGAAATTGTGAAATTTAAAGAGGCCACCTCTATTAAAGTTAATAAATCGATAGAGGCAATTCCACCATTGCCAGATTTATTAAAAAAGCATGTTATTTATATAATAAGAGAATGCTTAACCAATATCGTCAAACATGCACAGGCTAACTCAGTGGAATTGGAAATTGATGTTATAAATGCTGACTTATGTATTAGAATCTCTGACAATGGTATAGGTTTTGATCCTAACTATATTGGTAAAAAAAGTGGGCATTATGGATTGTTAGGAGTTTATGAACGCGTAAGGATTCTAGGTGGAATTGTCAATATAGAGAGTAAGAAGAAATTCGGCACAACGGTAAAAATTGTAATACCATTTACTCAGGAAGGTGATCGAAATGAAAATTAAAATATTAATTGTTGATGATCACTTAGTCGTTAGAGAAGGATTAAAATTGATTTTAGAAACTAATGAAGCTTTTGAAGTTATTGGTGAAGCACAAAATGGAAAAGAAGCTATGCAATTCATCCAAAAGCAAAAACCAGACGTAATGTTATTGGACCTAAAAATGCCAGAAGTAAGTGGCTTGGAAACGATGCAGCAACTAAGGCAAAGAGATATTAATATCCCCATCATCATCCTAACAACTTATAATGAAGATGGATTAATGAAGAAAGGTATGAAGCTTGGGGCAAAGGGTTATTTATTGAAAGATACAAACAGGGATAACTTATTTAGAACAATTGAATCAGCCTTTAGAGGAGAAACATTGATACAACCTGACATAATGGAAAAGCTATTGCAGGAAGAAGAACTAGTAGAAGATGCTAACGACAAAGCAAGTAATAATTATTCATTATTAACAAAAAAAGAAAGATCTATTTTACAAGCTGTATGTGATGGACTTAAAAATAAGGAAATTGCTATTAAATTTGGAATTGCTGAACGAACTGTTAAATTCCATTTAACGAATATTTATAATAAGCTAGGCGTTGATTCAAGAGCAGAAGCTGTATCACATTCTATTAAGAGAGGATATATAAATCCATGATGAACAGAGTGCATGAATCTTAATAGACTTTGGGACTACAGAAAAATGAAGTGTATAAAATGATTCTAAAAAAAGCCTAATTTGATTAAAATTAAAATTAGGCTCTATCTGTTCAGGATTTTATCAATATTTGTGTAAAATTCAATGTAGTCTTCTATAAGCTGTTAAACATATTTTTTCATCAAAATCCCCCTTATCCATTAATTTTTTATGATTTTATTTTACTTTTTGCAATGTCAACCTTGCAATATCGGCGAAAACGGAAACATCTATATCAAAAAAACGAAATAAAGAACGATGTAAGCGATAATATTTCATAAATCTTATGTTATATATCTATTACATCTGTTTTGTTTGCTAGAGAATGATTCGCCAACTAGCAATTTACTTTTTCATATGTAACAATAAGCTATATTAGTTTTCTATGAGGGCTTAATCGTACATTTAAAATAATTGGGGGGTGAAGTGGATGTTGATAAAAAAAGAGGAAGATATGAATGAAAAAGTTGAAACAGTAATTGACTCAATAAAGAAAATAGATTTTCAGCTGATCACAGAGACAAATATATGGTTCGTGTTGTCTGGATATTTGGAAATTATGAGAAATGGTTCGGCTATTCTAATTCGGACTGGCGATATTTTTATTCTGAATAAAGGTGATATGGTTCGAGTCATAGATGCTAAGGACAATCAAACACTTACAATGAAACTATATCAAAATAAACTACCTCCTTTTAAGCTAAGTCTGCCATTATCGATGGTATATAAAAAAGATGCCTATCAGTTGATTAAAGACTGTATTGCGTATTTATATATGGAAAAAAAATCAAATGAAGCAGGGTCTTCTTATATGGTTGAAAGTTATTTTCAACGACTTATCGGACTACTATATCGTTATTTACAACCGATAGAAGAAGGCTCAACACAAATTTTGTCAGATAAAGTGAGAGAAGTAGTTTCCTATATTAATGAGAATTATGCAAATAAATTAACCTTAGATAAGATAGCTGAACAGTCTTTCAGTAGCAAATACTACTTATCCCATACTTTTAAAGAGCAATTAGGTATAACGATTGGAAATTATATTAAAGAAGTACGATTGTTTCACAGTATTCGGATGTTAGAAAGAACTAATGAAAAAATAGTCACAATAGCGTTATCTAATGGTTTTCCGAGTCTTCGTTCATTTAATGAAGCTTTTAAAAGTAGGTTTCACCATACACCGGCAGCTTTTCGAAAAAAACGCAGGAGAGAAAAAGAACAGCATCTTGTCGATGAAAGCAAGCATGAAGATGTGATAGAGCTTTTATCTCCATATGTGTCAGTAGATGAATATCTTGGAACCTCCTCTTATTATCATGAACAATTAAAGGTCGAAATTAATCCGAAACAGCTACAAGCCAAATTTCCAAAAGTAAATCATGTTTTAAAGGTGAAGCCATATCATATTGACAGTCGTCTCATTGAAGTTAATCGAAGTCTTGGAATAAAGTGGGTCGCTGTAACGCACATAATCAAGAAAATAAATATGCACTATAAAAATGGTAACCTTACCTATTCCTACAGAGAATTAGATCAGTTACTACAGCAAATAATATCAGCAGGTATGAAACCTTATATACAATTTCAAACCGTTGATTTTGATGAGTGGCAGTCAAACATTGATGAACATGATAACCTCTTTCAAGATTTGATAGCAGAGTTAAAATATCATTTGCAACAAAACTTTTCATCTACCAATGAATGGGTATATGAATTTCGTTGTTTTTACGAATTTGAAAACTCTGGGAGCTTATGTACGCCTTTAGCAGAAAGTATTTCGATATTTAAGGGCTATTCTAATATTGTTATTCATTTTCCAAAGCGACCAGAAGATTCAGTATTAATGGATTTGAATGAAATGGATTGTGTGTATTGTATTGATGATTATGCGTTCATACGAAAAATATCATTTGCAAATGCTTTGAATCATTTAAATGATGAATCTAATATCAAAGCAATAAGTGAACATAATAATTTTGAGGATCAAATTAGTATTTTAGATCGCATGCTTGCTGTAGAAAATGATGAGTATCACCAAAAATACACAGACCTAGTACAAGCAAATGCATTTATATGGCAAAATATGAGACAGATCATTGAAACAGATGATATGGCTAGCCTGTTCCCACCAATATCGCTGGATACTGAGAACTTGTTTGAGTATTTTCCAGAAGAATTAGCAGGTAAATTATCATTATGCACAATAGATGGTCGACTAAAGGAAAATTGGTATGCAACAGCATTTCTTAATCAATTATATGAAGAGATTATCTTTCAAAATGAGGCCTGTATCGTGACAAAGTGGCAGGAGAATTACCGTATATTAACGGTATATCCTGAGGAAGAGTTAATATACATTTTTAAACAGGAAGGGAACAAAGTATTTAACTCTAATCGAAGAATCGCAAAAAGTCCTCATCTCTCAGTCGAATTAAAAATGCAGAATGTTGTAGGAACATATCGATTGGTTAAGCAAGAATTAACTACAGATTTAGTTGATAGGCGAACGGACATAGAAGAATTAAGAAAGTGCAAAAAATTGTCCTATGACGACATTGCCTATTGGAATGCAATTAATCGTCCGTTAAGAACCATCGAAACCCTTGAAATTAGGGAGAATAATACGATTCGCTTTGATGTTCCCCTCTTTGGTATTATTATGATCGAGTTGGAAAAAGTGAGTGAATAATGCTAAATATTGCTTTCTGAAATTCGGTAAAAATCGAATGAAAGCAATATTTAGCTTTTTTTAAGCAATAAATGCATAGTTAAGTTAGAGGTGCTGTTTTAAAATGATGAATAAAGAAAGAGAATTGTTAAGGCTTTCACTTCAAGGTATAGCACTAAAAGGGGGAATCATAATGTTGGAATTTTTAAAAAAGAGAAGAGCAAAAAAACAAGAGATTTTGCAGCAAGTAAAGGAAGATAAGCGAAAACAGAAGGAAAGAAAGCAAGAGATTGCTACTTTATCAGGTGAAGAAAAAAAGGCAGCAATTGAAAGCGATAAACAATTAAGAAAAGAACAGAAAAAACAGCGTAAGACAGAGATAAAATCATTAAAAGGTAAAGCAAAACGAAGTGCTAAAAAAGAATCAAAAATGTATAAAAAGCTTAAAAATCGCCCTAGACGATTCACGGGATGGGCAATTGTAGGTATATTAATAGCTTTTATATTTATACAAATTGGTCCGACAGCTATGAATTTACTGGAAACGATGTCAGGAAAGCATATTACCGTTGATACAGATTCTGCTGAAGCGATTGTGGCTAGAGAAAATGGTGATCAGTTATCAGAAAAAATAGCGAATGAAGGAATTGTGTTATTAAAAAATGAGGATAATCATTTGCCGTTAAACGAAAAGAAAGTGAATGTATTTGGTTTCTCATCCTTTGATTTCCGATATGGCGGTGGAGGTTCTGGTGGTGCAGATTTATCAAGAGCAGTATCACTATATGAGGGACTAGAAAATGCCGGTATTTCGTATAATTCAGAGCTTCATGACATGTATAAAGGACTCAGAGAGGAACAAGGTATAGAAGAAGATAATGAAGGCACTGGTATCATGCAGGTTGTTCAAGGAATGTTTGGCAGCAATAAAAGTGGTGAACCAAGTATTGATTATCTTTCAGAGGAAGCTATCGAGCAAGCAAAAAACTATTCCGAGAATGCATTAATTGTGCTTCCTAGTGCAGGAACAGAAGCAAGTGATATGTCAGAAGAACAACTGCAATTAACCGATGCTAAGCGTGACTTGATAGAGAAAGTGGCTACAAATTTTGAAAATGTAACGATTGTGATAAATGCAGGAAATACGTTAGAAATTGGGTTTGTGGAAGAGTATGAATCGATTAAATCCGTACTATGGGTGGGAACACCTGGTCCATATGGAACCAATTCATTAGGAAATGTTTTAGCGGGTAATATTAATCCATCTGGTCGTCTCACAGATACGTATGTTTACGATAATCAATCATCTCCAGCAAGTGAAAATTTTGGTGATTACCAATATGATAACTTAGATTATTCTTTTATCAATTATCAAGAAGGCATTTATGTTGGTTATCGCTTTTACGAAACTTACTTTGAGAATGATGAAGAGGGTTACCAAGAAACGGTGCAGTATCCTTATGGCTATGGTTTAAGTTATACCGATTTTGAATGGAATGTGGTTGAACAAAATTTCTCTGAACAGTCTATCGAAGTAAAGGTAGAAGTGACAAATGTCGGTGATGTAAGCGGCAAAGAGGTTGTCCAGCTCTATTATTCAGCACCATATACGGAAGGTGGATTAGAAAAAGCAGCTATTGAAATGGCAACCTTTGAAAAAACATCATTATTAGAACCTAATGAATCAGAAGTGTTGACACTTTCTTTTGATACATTTGAAATGGCTTCTTATGATATGCACGAGGAAGAAGCGTATGTATTGGATCCAGGAACCTATGAAATAAAAGTAGCTCGTAACGTTCATGATATTGTTGAAAGTTACGAATATGAACAATCGAATAAAATAGTTTATGAGGAAGATCCGGAGACCGGCACATCTTATGAAAATCAATTTGAATTAGCAGCAGGTGAAATTACTTATTTATCTCGTAATGATTGGGAGAATACGTATCCTTCAGACGATGATATCAGCTATGAAGCACCAAAATATGTAGTGGATGCCTTTAATGAAGAAAGAGAAGATTCCAATATGGAAATGCCTACTTTTGGAGAAGACAATGGGCTGAAATTAAAAGATTTAAAAGGCTTAGACTATGATGATCCAAAGTGGGACCAATTCTTAAATCAACTGACATTAGACGAGATGTTCCATTTCGTAACAGAAGGAGCCTATAAAACAAATGAAATAGAACGTTTAGGTGTACCTCAAACGTTATTGATGGACGGTCCTGCTGGGTTTAGTTACATGTTTAAACCAGTTACGGCAGCGGCTTATCCATCAG
The DNA here is from genome assembly GCF_052063305.1 of Gracilibacillus sp. HCP3S3_G5_2. NCBI lineage: Bacteria > Bacillati > Bacillota > Bacilli > Caryophanales > Bacillaceae > Gracilibacillus > Gracilibacillus sp. HCP3S3_G5_2. The sequence continues at coordinate 39,858 of NZ_JBQHXU010000016.1, forward strand.
AAATAGTGATTGCCTCCACATGGAATAAAGAGTTAGCTTATCAAATGGGGGAAGCAGTAGGAAAAGAAGCGCGCGCATACGGTATTCAAGGCTGGTACGCACCTGGTATGAATATTCATCGTACCGCACAAGGTGGTCGTAATTTTGAATATTTCTCTGAAGATCCGATTCTTTCTGGAAAAATGGGATCAGCGATCACAAAGGGAGCTCAAGATCAAGGCATTATTGTTTTTATGAAACATTTTGCTTTAAATGATCAAGAAACAAATGCTCGCTCAGGAAATATTGTTTGGGCTAATGAACAAGCAATTCGCGAAATTTATTTAAAACCATTTGAAATGACAGTAAAAGAAGCAGATGTTCTTGGTGTAATGTCTAGCTTCGCAATGATTGGTGGGGAATGGTCAGGTGCCAATGCAAACTTGTTACAAAATGTTTTACGTAAAGAATGGGGTTTTGAAGGATTTGTATCAAGTGATGCTGTCTTTGGCTTTATGAAAGCACCTGATGCGGTTATTGCTGGAAATGATTTGATGTTAGATACGATGTCATCCCATACTAACCGGAAGTTATTAGAAGAAGCATATGAAAAGGACCCTTCAGGTATTGCGAATGGTGTACGAGAAAGTGTCCACCACATATTGTATACGATCTTGAAAACATATTTATTTGATTAATATTTTTTAAAATTAAAACACGTATCTAGAATATTTTTTAGGTACGTGTTTAAAAGTGAAAGTGTATGTCTGATGAAAAGTCATAAATGAGATAAGGGTGAAATCATGAAATATAGAAATATAATTGAGGAAATGTCATTAGAAGAAAAAGCATCGTTAATGTCAGGGGAGAACTTTTGGAATACAAAAGCGATCGAACGATTAGATATTCCTAGTATTATGTTGACAGATGGACCACATGGACTGCGAAAGCAAGGCGGTAAAGCTGATCATCTAGGATTAAATAAAAGTTTACCCGCGACATGTTTTCCGACTGCTGCAACTTTAGCCAACAGCTGGGATAAGCAGTTGGTTTATCGCGTTGGCGAGTTGATAGGTAAAGAAGCAGCAAGTGAAAAAGTAAGTGTGTTACTTGGACCCGGATTAAATATTAAGCGTAATCCATTATGTGGTCGAAACTTTGAATATTTTTCAGAGGATCCATATTTAACAGGTGAATTAGCAAGCGAAATGGTCAACGGTATCCAATCAAACGGTATTTCTGCTTGTCCCAAGCACTATGCGGTAAACAGTCAGGAACATATGCGGATGACCATTGATGAAATTGTTGATGAGCGTTCATTAAGAGAAATATATTTAGAAGGATTTAGACGTATAGTGGAAAAGAGCAATCCGAAAACAATTATGAGTTCTTATAATAAAGTGAATGGCACTTATGCAAATGAAAATACTTATTTAATGCAAGATATTTTGTATAAAGAATGGGGTTTTGATGGGGTAGTAGTAACAGATTGGGGTGGTAATAATGACCGAGTAGCAGGCTTGAAAGCAGGTAATCAATTAGAGATGCCTTCCACTAATGGCATTACAGACAGAGAAATAGTGCAGGCTATCCACAATAATGAACTAGATGAAGAGGTGTTGGACAAGGCAGTCGATCAATTATTGGACCTGGTGTTTACTACACAACCACTCGACAAGGAAACAGTGAAAGTTGACTTTGATGAACATCATAACGAAGCAATTGAAGCCGCTAAACGTTCGATCGTGTTATTGAAGAATGATGCGTCTATTTTACCGATTCAGTCTGATCAGAAAATTGGAGTGATTGGTGATTTTGCCAAAAATCCACGTTATCAGGGTGCTGGTAGCTCACTTATCAATCCAGCTAAATTATCGAATGCATGGGATGTCTTGATGGACTCAGACTTATCCATTGCTGGCTATGCTCAAGGCTTTAAGCGAATGGGGGGAAAAAGCGACCGGTTAGTGAAAGAAGCAGTGAATTTAGCGCAAGAAGTAGACTCTGTTCTGTTGTTTTTAGGGTTAGATGAAGGTAGTGAAGCAGAAGGGATTGACCGTAAACATCTTCGATTGCGTGATAACCAGTTGGAATTAGTTCGCTCTTTATCCAAAGTAAATGAAAATATTATAGTGGTTCTGGCTGGCGGTGGAGCCATTGAAATGCCATTTGTAAATGATGTTAAAGCAATCGTTCATACTTACTTATCTGGTCAAGGGAGTGCAGAAGCACTACTCAGTATTTTACAAGGAACGTACAACCCAAGTGGTAAGCTAAGTGAAACATTCCCTCTTCAATATGAAGATGTTTCTTCTGCACCGTATTACCCAGGAAAAGAAGCCACTGCGGAGCATAGAGAAGGACTTTTTATCGGTTATCGATATTTTGACACAGTGGAGAAGCCAGTGTTGTTTCCGTTCGGTCATGGATTGTCTTATACGACTTTTTCTTATTCTGATTTGATTATAGATCAAAAGAAAGTAAGTTTTACGATCACCAATACAGGTGATTTGGCAGGAGAAGAGGTTGCTCAACTATATATAGAAAAAAAGGATTCTAAGATCTTTAGAGCAAAACGTGAATTAAAAGGGTTTGAGAAAGTTTTCTTAGAAGCTGGTGAAAGTAAACAGATTAGCATCTCATTACAGGATCAAGATTTTGCCTATTATAATCCGAGTATTCAAGGTTGGGCTGTAGAACCGGGGGAATATGAAATACAAATAGGCAGTTCGATTGCATCGATTTATTTAAAAGGGTCTATCACAATAGAAGGGGATAATATTCCGTGTGCACATACGAAGGAAAAGTTTCCAAACTACTTTAATGGAACGGTTCATGACGTAACAGATGAAGAATACCATAGGTTGTTAGGGTATGAACCACCATCTCCTAGTTGGGATCCCAATAAAGATTTAGGGCTAAACGATACTATTGCGCAGGCCAAATACAAAAATTTTATTGGAAAATCGTTATATGGTATCGTGCTTTTCTTTAATAAATTTTTTAATTTTATCAATAAACCACTTTTAGCGAACAATGTTTACTTTGTACTAAATATGCCTTTTCGCCAAATTGACCGGTTCACAGGTAATAAAATAAGTCAAAAACACATAGCGAAACTGCTTAAATGGATAAATAAGTAAATATATGTTAGGGATTACGCTAATTATTGTTACATGAGAAATTTATTATTAAGAAAAATTTCAGAACATAGATGCCATAATTATATAAATATGATGGCAAAAAAACACCGATCTTCTACAAAGGATGAATTGCACCCTTTGTTTGCTAATGGTATAACGGGAACATTAATTCAAAAGAAAACAGACTTAGATATCCATTGTTTTCGGTCAGGTCCACTTGGGGGGATCAAGCAATTGGAGCAATGATAGCTAATAATGAAATGGATATGGTGATTTTTTTCAGAGATCTATTAACAGCTCAACCACATGAACCAGATATTTCCGCTTTAATGAGATTATGTGACGTGTATGACATTCCGTTAGCTACAAATATGGGGGCAGCAGAGATTCTAATTCGATCGTTAGAACGAGGAGATTTAGAATGGCGAAATATTATATCTGAAGACAAAGAAAAAGAATTAATGAAAAAAAGTTTATTTATAGAGTCGATCCAATCTCATTTTTTAGATAGTTGTCTTATAAAGTAAAGACTAGATAAATATATAACAGACAATATAAAAAGCTTGTTCAACGATTTAACTGGAAAGCACCTCCTTATGGTCATATTTTTAATGACTTTAAGAGGTGCTTTTCTCTATATTAATTTTGGCTCTAAAATATATGTTGGGGTACAAATAATTTATACAAAATATAGATATTTGGGTCGCATAAATTAAGAGTGAACTTAGTGATCACCCCAACATTTGTCGAAGAACTCAAAAAATTAGTTAATACCTTTCCATATGAATTCTCAAACATATATTAAATTTGTTATAATCTATTTACTCGTACAAATAAATTTTTTTAAGAGGTGGGTGTTAAGTGGCAAAACCAAAAAGAATACCGAAATACAAAATGATTGAAGATTATATCCTACAAAAAATCAAAGGCGGCCAATATGTAAAAGGTTCACCAATTGAGACTGAACAGGAATTGGTAAAGAAATTTAATGTTAGTAGAGTTACTGTGCGTCAAGCAACCAATAATCTGGTGGCAAAAGGATTTCTTTCTCGAAGTCAAGGAAGCGGAACATATGTTACCAATCAAAAGGTAATTGAACGGTCTACTCATGTAAAAAGTTTCACTGAAGAGATGCTGGAAACAGGAAAACAGCCGTCAACGGATGTAATCGAATTTAAAGTAATCCCTTCAAGTGAGGAGATAGCAAATAAATTGACCATCACAAAAGGGGATCCAATTTATTATATAAAAAGGTTACGAAAAGCAGATAATATGCCAATGATGCTGGAGACTAATTTCATGGAAGTTCAAAAATATCCTGATTTATCTTATGATCGTATTCGGAAGTCTAAATATGAATTTATTGAGGGATACACCAAGGAAACGATTGACCACTCTCACCATATCGTTGTTCCCATAATGCCATCAGATGAAATTGTAAACTATTTTAATTGTGATCCTTCCACTCCTTTATTGAAAGTACTAAACACTACTTATCTGTCTAACGGCCAAATATTAGATTATACGGAATTAATATTAAATGGAGAAGAGTATCAATATCAATCGATACGTGGAAAATAGAGGAGAAGTAAGTCATTGATAATGGCTGCTTCTTTTTTGTTTTTTAAAAAGATGTTAACCTTTAAAATTTAATAGTATCTATTGAATCCTTTAATAAACCTATATAATCATGATTGAAAAACTTTAAATATTATAATATCAAAAAAAGGTATTTACATATTTATAAATAGGTGTTAATCTATTTATCAGGAAGCGATATCATTTCTTATAAAACTTAGGGGTTATTACTAATAGAAGGGATGGAGTAATGTTGAAAGATAAACTAATAGAGTTTGGACAAAGACTTGGAAAAGCTATTTTATTACCTGTTGCAATTCTACCTGTTGCAGGATTATTGCTAGGTATTTCTGCAGCTTTATCCGGAGAAGCAGTTATAGAAAGTTACCCATTTTTGGATAACACTATTTTACAAGCAATTTTGAGCTTAATGAATGCTGCTGGTTCTGGTGTATTTGATGCCTTACCATTAATTTTTGCAATTGGGATTGCAGTTGGTTTAGCTAGAAGGGAAAAAGGTTCTGCTGGATTGGCCAGTGTTGTTGGTTATTTTGTACTCATTATTACGATTAATTCCCTCCTTGATATTACTGGTCAACTTGCATCAGGAGATATGGATCCACGTTTAGTTGGACAAGGTACACAATTTGGTATTATGACATTACAAATGGGAGTGTTCGGTGGTATTTTGGCAGGTATTATCACAGGATTAGTCCATAACCGTTTTTATAATATAAAATTACCAGAATTTCTTGCCTTTTTTGGTGGGTCACGCTTTGTTCCAATTGTTAATACCTTTGTATTCTTAATTGTTGGTTCGATTATGTTTATCGTATGGCCATTCATTGGAAACGCTATAGCTAGTTTTGGAGAATTTGCGACTGGTTTAGGAACATTAGGAGCATTCTTATATGGGCTCTTGTTAAGAACACTATATCTTTTTGGTTTACACCATGTGTTCTATCTACCATTTTGGACAACTGCTGCTGGCGGAACAATGGAAGTTGGTGGTCAAGTATATGAAGGATTTCAAACCATCTTCTTGGCACAGTTATCTGATCCAAACACGACACAGTTCTTTAGTAATTTAGCTTTATTTAATAGTGGTCGTTATTTGCACATGATGTTCGGAATGATCGGGATTGTTTTGGCTATGTATAAAGCGATTCCAGCAGGGCCAAAAAGAAAGGCAACATCTGGATTTTTAATATCTGTTGGATTGACAGCATTTATTACAGGGGTTACAGAACCAATTTCTTTTGCCTTACTTTTCGCATCACCATTATTATTTGTTGCTGAAGCAATCTTATTTGCTTGTAGTTTTGTCGTAGCTAGCTTGTTTAATATTACGATTGGCTCAACCTTTTCAGCAGGTCTAGTGGAATTTCTATTATTTGGTGTATTCCAAGGAAATGATAAGACAAATTATTTATGGGCAATCGTATTAGCTATTCCAATCATATTTGTCTACTACTTTGTCTTTAAAACATTAATTGTAAAGCTAAACGCTAAAACGCCTGGTAGAGACGATGAAGAAATTACTGAAGAAGAGAAAAGTGCAAATAGTTCTTATGAAGGTGGACAAGCGCAACATATTATTGAGGGATTAGGCGGTTTCGACAATATTACTGATATCGATAATTGTGCAACACGCTTAAGAGTATCTGTAAAAAAACCTGATCAAATTAATGCCAGTGTGTTAAAACAAACTGGTGCAATGAATACTGTTGTTCGAGGTAAAGCGATACAAGTTATTTATGGACCAAAAGTTAATACGATTCGGGGAGAGATAGACGAATTTATTGATGAGAAAAATATCGAGCATTTAAAGCAAAAATAGTACACCGGAAGGCAGACATCATACTTCAATTATTTGCAACTAGAGGAAAGTTCTACTAAACTTCTCTCTCCTTCCTTGAAATATACGATAAGGAGTGTACAAACATGAAAAAAAATATTATTTATATACACACACATGACAGTGGAAAAATTCTGAGTCCTTATGGTTATAATGTACCGACTCCTGCCTTAGCAGACTTTACAAAAGATGCCACTATCTTTCGTGAGGCATATTGTGTTGGTCCAACCTGTTCTCCTAGTAGAGCAGGTCTATTAACCGGTATGTATCCGCATAGTAACGGCATGTATGGTCTGTCGCAACGTGGTTTTAAGCTTCATGACTATAATCAACATCTTGTTCATTTCCTGAACCAACATGACTACAATACAGTACTTTGTGGTATCCAGCATGAGGCCGGTAGTTATATCGATCATGAGCAAGGGGCGAAAACAATTGGTTACCAGCAAGATATTAGTACAGATAACGCAGGTCTATCTGAACCTGAACTAGCGGAATGGGATTATAAAAATGCTTGGAAGGTGAAGGAATGGCTAGAATCCTATCGCGATGATAAACCATTCTTCTTATCCTATGGTTTATTTTCTACCCATCGAAAGTTTCCGGAAAAAAGTCATGATAATAAGGAGGAAATTGATCCTAAATATGTGATGCCACCATCACCTTTAGCAGACGATCAGCCAATTCGCGAAGATTATGCGGGCTATTTAAGATCAGCAACATGGATGGATGAATCTTTTAAAGTAGTGATTAATGCCATTAAGGATGCAGGTTTTTATGATAATTCAATCATTATCTTTACAACAGATCATGGGATTGCTTTTCCATTTAATAAGTGCAATTTGTTTGATTCTGGTATTGGTGTATCGTTAATTATGCGTGTAGCTGGAAGTAAAATGAATGGCGAAGAGGTAAATGATTTAGTGTCGCAGGTAGATATTTTTCCGACGTTGTGTGACTTGTTAGATCTGGAAAAACCGGATTACCTACAAGGTGAATCATTCGCAAAACTCTTTGAAGAAGAAGCGTTTCGTGGAAGAGAAGCAGTCTTTTCAGAAATAAATTATCATACGGCTTACGAGCCAGCTCGAAGTGTTAGAACGGATCGTTATAAGTATATCAAATATTACGATACCTCTTATTTAAAGATCAACCGAACAAATATTGATAATTCTATAAGTAAAGCTTATTATCAGGAAAATGGTTTAGAGAAAATAGGGAAACCGGAAGAGGCGCTTTATGATCTGTTGTTTGATCCGGGCGAAAAGAACAATGTTATCAATGATCCTGCATATCAAGGAATTGCGGATGAATTACGAGAAAAACTTGCCAGCCATCAGAAAGAAACGAATGATCCTATCTTAGAGGGACATTTTCGGGTGCAAGAAGGCTGGAAAATTAATAAAAAAGAAAATTATAATCCAAGTTCAAAAAATCCAGATGATTTTCTGAAAATAGGGGAGTAATCGAATGTTTAAAAGTTTATTTAAGAAATCAACTTTTGTTAGTCCTGTTACAGGAACAATAAAAAATATTAAGGACGTTGCAGATGAATCCTTTGCTCAAAAAATGCTCGGCGACGGATTTGCCATTACACCAGAGAGCAATCAGATTAAGTCTCCTATCAATGGCGAGATTGCCTTTGTGTTTGATACAAAGCACGCTATTGGTTTAAAGTCATCTGATGGCTTAGAAATATTGATCCATGTAGGTGTAGATACTGTTAATTTAAAAGGTGAAGGGTTTAGCTCTCATGTTAAAAACAATCAAAAAATTAAGCAAGGAGATTTATTATTAACGGTAGATTTTGATAAAATTCAGTCAAAAGTCCCATCGATCGATGTAATAGTTGTATTTAGTAATGGGGAAACATGCACTGTGCATAAACCCGGTCAACCAGTAACTGAACTGGAAAAAGATATAATAACGGTAAAATAGGGAGATATAATTACTATATCTCCCTATTTTTGTTAATAATGGATTCTTCTAAGAGTTTTATTAACTAGTCTGGTCTGATGTTTCAGCTATTTCTTCATCAAGAGCGGAGCCTAAAAAATGTATTCGTTCGGTTTATTAGTTATAAAGTTTTTCTGAAGAGCATCCTAAAGTTCTCTAGCTTTCCTAATTGAAGATAATAACTTTGTAGCACTTTAGATTTGAAAAAATCAATATTTAAAGCTTCCAGTCGACCATAACGGAAATATCTATTTTAATTAAAATCTATCATAAGAATTTATCAACTTTTATCCGTTATGGGTAAAAGTGTGTTATAATCAAAATGGATAAAAGTTATTAGTGTTTTTATAGGGGGACTTTAATTGAAAAACAATTGGAAGTATCTATTACAAATTTTCCTTTCCTTTTTAAAGATAGGTCCAGTAACATTTGGTGGGGGATATGCGATGATTCCAATGATTGAAAGGGAAGTAGTAGAAAAAAGAAAATGGGTTAAGACTAAAGATGTATCCGAGATATTTGCGATTGCCGAATCTGTACCAGGAGCAATTGCTATTAATTCAGCTACGTTTATTGGATATCGCTTAGCGGGAGTAAGAGGTGCTGTTGTTGCAATGGCAGGTGTTCTTTTGCCTACATTTCTTATTGTAGTTGGACTGAGTATTTTATTTCTTTTTATTAAAGATAATCCTTACGTAGAATCTGCATTTGTCGGAATTCGAGCAGCGATTGTCGCTTTAATTGCATTTGCAGCTTACAAAATTGGTTTGACGGCTATCTATGACAAAACAACGCTTGTTATAACGATACTTACTGCAGCGATACTATACTTTTTTCACCTTCATCCCGTCATCATAATAGTAGGTGGAATAGGTTTAGGAATTATTGTCGTAAAGGTCAAAAACTTATTGGGTTATGCAACTAGACTAGAAAGAGAAGAGAGGTAGGGGGGATCTGACTGTGGAACTTTTGAGCTTATTTTGGACCTTTTTAATGATTGGCTTTGTATCCTTTGGCGGAGGATATGCGATGATTCCGGTGATTGAAAGGGAAGTGTCACAACATGGATGGATGACAACACAAGAATTCACTGATGTTATTGCAGTTGCAGGAATGTCACCTGGCCCTATTGCGACAAACAGTGCTATTTTCGTTGGTTATCAAACAGCAGGATTTTCTGGTGCAGTTGCTTCTGCATTAGGGATGGTTATTCCGTCACTTTTGATAATTTTAGTTATTGCTACATTCTTTTTTAAATTTAACGAATTGAGATTAGTCAAAGCAGCCTTCTATGGGTTGCGGCCAATTATTACTGGTTTGATTATTTATGCAGCTTTAAACTTTGCGATTTCAAATAATGTGATAGGGGAAGTTTCTTTTCAAACTATTAGTTTATTGATCATATTTGGTTTATCATTTTTTGCTTTAATGAAATTACGAATGCATCCGTTATATGTAATAGCTTTAGCAGGCCTATTTGGGGTCGTGTTATACTGATAGTGTTTATATGGAAAGGGAGGACTAGTGATGGACAACAAGAAACCAAGCTGTTGCCAAGTAAGCAGGGCAGACTTTATGTCATTTAATAAAGAGGAGAATGAACAAACCATCCAAGAAAATAGTGCCAGTAAAGATGACATGGTGTTATTAGAAGGTGGCGAGTATCTAATGGGGACAGATGATGCCGAAGGTTTTAAAACAGATGGAGAAGGACCTGTCCAAAAAGTAAAGGTAGATCCGTTCTATATCGATATACATACGGTAACAAATCAGCAATTTAAAGAATTTGTGGAGGATACAGGATATAAAACAGAAGCAGAGCAGTATGGCTGGTCATTTGTCTTTTATCAATTTGTCCCAGAAGATTTCCCGGGAAAACTTCAGCAAGTACCACAAACACCGTGGTGGTTTGCAACAGAACAATCGTATTGGTATCAACCGGAAGGAATAGGCTCAACTATTGAAGATCGTATGGATCATCCTGTTATACATGTTTCATGGAACGATGCAGTAGCCTATTGTAAGTGGGCAGGGAAAAGACTACCAACAGAAAAAGAATGGGAATATGCTGCAAGGGGTGGCTTGGAGCAAAAGAAATTTCCTTGGGGCGATGAATTGACACCGAATGGTGAACATTACTGTAATATTTGGCAAGGAGAATTCCCTCGACACAATACAAAAGAGGACGGTTATGTAGGAACAGCACCAGCTAAATCGTTCCCTACAAATGGATACGGTCTTTATAATGTATCAGGAAATGTATGGGAATGGTGTGCTGATACTTTTGATATAAATCGTAATGGAAAAATTGACCAAGAGAAAGTCAATGGCAATATCTCGAAAGTTATGCGCGGTGGTTCTTATCTATGCCATAGATCTTATTGTAATCGATACCGGGTAGCAGCTAGAAGTTCCAATACAGTGGATAGTTCTTCAGGGAATATTGGTTTTCGGTGTGTGAAGGACTTGTAAGATGCAATCTTTGATTACATAAAGGGGAATTAAAAAGATAATTTAAGCTTGTTGTCTGAAGAGGATTATTAAAGAAGGTAATAAATATGCCTTTGCAGTTGGCTTAAGCTGGAATGGAACCATCATGATCACAGAACCAACGGTCGAAGAAATATTAAAATGGGAAAATGAAAGTAATAAATATTGAATGAACGCTGAAGAAGTTTATATTTGTGGTATATATTGTACAAATAAAATCAAATTTACTACAACCATTGAATAATGAACCGCTGTATGTAACTGCGAAAATAACTTTTTTTGATGAAAATAAGGGTTTGGTGAAAAGTTAGAGGTATATTCATTTATTCTATTACCTGCATTATCAAGAAGAAAAATCGGGATATTATGGTAATCAAATATTAATTTAGTAATATATTTTAATTCTGTATTGCCAAGACGAATGAGTTATGTATGTTTGTAATAAAAAATCCAAAAAATGCTGTAAGTCACTTTTAGACAGACTGGACTTTTCATAGGAAATAAATACAAGTATACTAAAGAGTACATGATGCATGGAAAAAGGGAGAGAAAAACGTGTTAAAGTACTTTTTAAAACAAACATCTTCCAAATATAATGGGATGAAACAAATCTATCAATATATTCATACTAACGGTCCCGTTACCAAAGCTACATTGGTGGAACAAACGCAAATGAAGCAAACTACTGTTACTCGACATTTAGAGAATTTATTGGCAGAAAGGTTCATTCAAATTAGTCAGTATGAAGAATCCTCAGGAGGCAGACCACCAGCCTTATTTGAGATAGAGCCAAATGCAGGGTATATCATTGGTGTGGACTTGTCACGGATTGAATCCACTATTTCTTTAGTCAATATGTCATTCGAAATAGTGGATAGTTTTACATTTGCTATGACAGAGAAGCATACACCTTCTTACACAATTCAACTTATAAAAGAAAGAATAGAACATTTTTTAGAAAAACATCATATTTCTCGTGATCTTCTTCTTGGTATAGGCATAGGCACGGTAGGTCCATTAGACAGAGAGAATGGTGTCATTCTCGAACCGGAGGCTTTTATTGCAAGTGGATGGAAAAATATTTCTATTTTAGATGAGTTGAAAAGTTTACAAGTGGAAAAGGTATTATTAGAGAATGGCGCGAATGTTGCAACGTTGCATACATATAGTAAGGGTTTAACAGCAGATCCAACCATTTTATATTGTATAAGTGGTCGTGGCTTGCGTTGCGGGGTTTTAACGGAGGGGCATATATTAAAGAATAAAACAGGAGATGCAAGTTCCTTTGGAGAAATGATCATGGATATCAAGGAACGAAGATCACTTGCATCTTTCATTTCTTATGATTATTTATTACATGAAGTAAACGAACGGTATTTACGTGAAAGGTCAAGACCATTTTCTGTTAAAGAAAATGAAAACAACCAGAAGGAGTTAATGGATCTGTTTAAGAATGCTCTAAGTGCAGAGGATCCCATTGTTCAACAAGTAGTACTTGAATCGGCAGTTACTTATGGAATCGGAATCGCGAATATGGTGAATGTGTTACACCCTGATCAAGTGATTTTAAGTAGTGAATTAATGGAAACATATCCACCTTATTTTAATAAAATTGTAGATACAGCTAAACAGTATATTTATAGAATGGAACTTGAACCTGTACAATTTAAAATGGAAAAAGAAAAGAAAGTTACAATCTCAACAGGGGCTGCCATTTTAGTATTTCAGTCTTACTTTTCTTAAAACAAAACATTGATAATTTCACACTTATTTATTTTTGAAGTTAAGTCTTAATTGTGCAATAGCCATACTTTATAAGAAGATAAGAACATTAACGTAAAGAGTTATGGTTGTTACAATCAATGTTTTACAGTCTGAACTTCAGTTGGAGATGTCTGATTAGATAGGAGAATTTTTCTGTGCAAAACAGTTGAGAACAAGAAGTTACAGACCATTCCTCGTGAATTCTTTTTTAGGGGAAATTGTAGAAAAAGCAGCTGAGAAAGCTGCTTTAAGTTTATCTATCTTTTAATTTGGAATTTTCCTTTTTAGCTTCATTTACTTTAGGCTTTCGATATCCACCAGCAATATCCGCGCGTTTAAATTCCTTTGCATAATTAACTTCCTGAGCGTTCATTCCCATTTCATCCTATAGGTTGATACTGTGTTTTTTTAGACATAGTGCCCATCCTTTCTATTGGAATTGGGTTATATTTATTTATTTCCCTTTATAGTAAATTGCTAAACACAGGATTTTCGGAAGTTTCGAGGAGGAGAAATCAATGGAGTATCATATAAATCGCTAAGATGAACCATCATTATTCATCCTGTATGCGGAAATCTAGCAGGCATAAAAAGATGTAACCAATAACAAGATAAAACCTAGCCATAGAGCAGGGTGTTTTGGGTTGGTCCAGCAGAAGTAGCCATTGGAACAGTCTACCAGTAGGATGAAGGTATTTTAAGCATTTCCAAAAAGTACGTGAATGGTCGTGAATAAGATTAATAAGTGTAATCACCTATATAAAAGGATTGATCCCGCAAATAGGCAGCTCTTTTGTGAGCTGTCTATTTCTTATAAAGAGTAGCCCGACTAACTCCCTTTGCTTCCACCTGTTTATAGGAATGATCCTTCAACAATCCAAAGCATTATCTATAAATGATTCATGGTCCGCTTATCAATCTTAATCACACGATTAGACTGTCCATGTTGAGTAGAGGAGCTTTTTTAGCAATCGAGAAGAAATCCTCGGCAGTTATATGTGATAGACTTATAAAAAGATAAGTGAGATTGTGTGAAAAAACCTCTATTTATAGAGACGAGTAACAAAGCAAATAGATTTTAATGGTTGTGTAGAAATAGATTTGTGAAGGGAGCCTTGACCAAATGAAGGATATTTTTAATCAATTGCACGCAGAGGAAACGTTAAACCGTATTGACAAATTAAGCGCAAATTCAAAACCGCAATGGGGTGAAATGGATGTTGCCCAAATGCTAGCACATTGCTCTTCCTTTCAAGACATTGCAATGGGAAATGCTTTTCCCGAGAGAGGTTGGTTAGGGATATTAATAGGGAAGTTTGCGAAACCAATTTTTTATAACGACAAGCCATTACCTCAAAGTATGTCCACAATCCCAACCATTTTGATTGTAGAGGAAAAAGAATTTGAAACAGAAAAGGAAAAACTTAAACAAAAAATTATAACTTTCCAAAATAATGGTCCACAGGAGTGTACAACCCACCCACATCCTTTTTTTGGTAAACTTACTCCCGATCAATGGGGGAAAGGAATTTATAAGCACCTTGACCATCATTTAAAACAGTTTGGTGTTTAGTTAATCTGAAAAGATATATGAGAAGAAAGTAATTTTGGATGTTTCACTCCTATTACTATCATATATACTTTGAAAAGTTTACTAATATTCTGTTTACCAATTAGGCAATTAAATTAACTAGTTCAAATCAAGTTAGATTGATTCACCGTTGTTTAAAAAATCATTATATTAGAAAAGATCGAGTTATTTTGCGTAAGATACAAGGTGAATGGTCAAGCACCTATTTTACTATCACTTTTTTCGGTATATTGTTTAACATTTTCTCAGACAGGTTATATTTTAAGTAAGATAAAAAAATTATTGGTAGGAGGGATTCATTATTCTATATAAAGCAAGTTCAATAGAGTCATGTAATGTAAGGGCGTCAGATGATGAATTAGGGAAAGTAAAAGACTTATATTTTGATAGTGAAAAGTGGACGGTACGTTATTTAGTTATCGATACGATGAAGTGGTTACCAGGATTAAGGGTGCTACTATCTCCCGTTTCTTTTGATACTGTGGACCTATCAAATGATCAAATTTCTGTATTGGCATCCAAGCAACAAATAAAAGATGGCCCATCAGTTGATGAACATAGACCTGTTTCAAGAAAGAAGGAAATGGACCTACATGCGTACTATGGCTGGCATCCATACTGGATTGGAAATGGATTATGGGGTACCGCAGATATGCCAATTGCCTATCAACCAAATGAGGTAACAAGAGAGGTAATGGAGAAAAATGAATCCATTGATGACGGTGATCCTTATTTAAGAAGTGTAAATGAGCTTAAAGGACATGTTACTGGTTATACAGTCAAAGCCATCGATGAAGATGTTGGTAATGTTATTGATTTCGTGATAGATGATCAGTCATGGGCAATTCATTATTTAATTATCGATACCGGTGATTGGTTACCAGGAAAAAAGATAGCCTTATTACCGGAACTAATTGATTCCATCGATTGGAACAAGAAGGAGTTAACTATTAACCTCAAGTCCGACGAAGTAGAGAAAGAATCGATTGAAGATGAGTCTATTTTAAATTTAGATGAGGTTACAGCGGAAACACTTAGAAAGAGAAGCCTTGTAAAATAAAACCTTCATAGCTAGAATCGTCGTTGGTTGTAATATGAATGAAACCCTTCTTAATAATAGAAGGGTTTTACTTTATCCGATTATTCACATACAATTACCTGTCTCGAGAAAAGCGCTTTTTTACCCTTATTAGCAACACATCGATCGACTATCGTAAATCCAGCCAACACTATCATCTCATCCATGTCTTCGATTGTAATCATGACAACTCTATCTGCAATCCTTTTCGCATGCTTGATTATCGAGTACTGCTCTTCTGGAGTCACTTTCGAATAAAGGTTGTAAGGCATATCAATGATCGCCACATCATAATGGCCTTCTTCATCGGCAATATCTTTGACTTCCACTATTCCCACATAGTTAAAATAATTGATATTTTTCCGCGCCCCTTTTACTACTAGTGGATTGCGGTCAGAGCCGACAATCTGTATCCCCATCGAGAGTGCTTCGACAAGTACGGTACCTATTCCGCAACATGGATCAATTACACTTACACCTGATGGATCTGGAACTGCTATATTTACAATAGCCCTGGCCAAACGTGTGCTTATTGCTGTCGAGTATTCTTCAGGTTTTTTCAGATGATGAAGCCATACGGGTTCGCTTTCCTTGTAACTGCCGAAGTACCAGCGCCCTTTATACGGTACAATACCGAAAAGGATATCAGGGTTTTTCATCTTCGCCTTTCCAATGATATTCCAGCCAATCTCACTTTCAATCATTCGTTGTTCTGCGAATTCTATTTTCTGTTCAGGGAAAAGATCGTTTATTTTTAAGAAAAGCACCTTAAACGTTTGGTCTCTAAGCTCGATTTGATCAACTTTTTCAACAATTGCCTGAATAGATTTTCCAGAGAAAAGAATGGAGAGTTTCCCCTTTATAAACGGGCTCCTGCTTGGTTCGATGTTTATTGTACTTTTTACAAGGTTATCTGATTCTTCTCCGAAGAGCGCTCTTTGCTCTAATGCACAGAGAGAGCTTTCTTCGAGAGCATGTGTGTAG
Organism: Gracilibacillus sp. HCP3S3_G5_2; assembly: GCF_052063305.1. Classification (NCBI taxonomy): domain Bacteria; kingdom Bacillati; phylum Bacillota; class Bacilli; order Caryophanales; family Bacillaceae; genus Gracilibacillus; species Gracilibacillus sp. HCP3S3_G5_2. The sequence continues at coordinate 56,279 of NZ_JBQHXU010000016.1, forward strand.
GTGTATAGGTATTCTGATGCTTGCAAGTTAAGTTTTGTCATGTTTTGTGTACTAGCCCTTCTTCGATTATTAACCAAATAGTATTAATCTTATTATAACTTATAAAACCCTATGATAAGAAGGAATTTCTCGGTCCTTGTATAGGAGGGTATCGTCCAAGTCCTCTATATCCCGATCAAAAGACTTTAACTCATGGGTCAGACCCTAGATATGGACAAATGTTCAGGAGGAGGGTTAGACCCATTTTTATAATTTCGATTTTATTCCATGTGAATGAATACTATTGTGGTAATTTTATATCTAATGAGTATAGTATAAGCCATAAACATTACTTGGTTTAGAGAACGTATTGAAAAGAATATGAAGTGTGTATAACGTAGAGTACGGTCCACCGGTATTAGCATTATACACAAATTAAACAAAATATTACTATCGTACAAGTATGGAATTCCTTTTGACAACCTTTAAATGGATGGAAATATATTGGTAGAAAAAAATCCTTGCCATAAGTGTCAATATGGTTGTCATTTGAATAATATTTTAAGTTGCTTTAAAACCAAACTTGGCCTATTTGAATATACATGTATGTTTTTCTTTGGTCAGGAAATAACTAAGTCTAACCAAATCTATAAAAAGGGCTGATGATATGTGGAAGCGAGGTATAATAATCGCTGAGGTTTTCTTCTTCTTCTTTAGTGGGGAGATCACAAACGCAAAAGTTGATGACCGAACAATATACTCAGTTGAAGAAAAGGAACACAATTGGCAGGTACAGGATACATATGAAGAACAGGTAGATGGAGGCACACATGAATTTACCTATTGGAAAAATTTTATGCGTTATACACGTACGTGTCAGGTTATCCATCATATCAAAGTTGTCGTCTACTATTGTGATGTTCATGATGAAACAAAAACGGAAAGCACGTTAATTAAGACAGAGCACAGTGAAAGGCATAACTAAAAATCTAAGCAAGAGAGGCAGAGGCAACTGCCTCCTTTTTGCATGTTACATAGGAAATTGGTTAAAAAAATATGTGTTCGTAAGTAAATGCGATAATCATCGTTGAAAATGAAATCATGAAAAAATTATTACTCCTATCTTAATGTGGAGTCACATCGGGGCAGATTGACGGTGATATCTAGCCAACAGCACCAACTATCTCGTCACAAGAGAGTATATCTCGCGAACAGCATCAGATATCTCGTATATAACTAATATTTTTGGGGTATTCGGATTTTCGTGTAGAAAAATCAATAGTGAATAATAGCTTTTTAGAATCATAAATCGGATTATAGTGTGGAAATCAAATAAGTGAAAACCAAGATACAGCCACCTAAGATATGCTTCCAAAGGATTCTTAAAATAGTAACGTTTTTATAAAAAATTAAACAACTGGCGGGATGTGGAACCAAACATGACATTTACTTGTTGTGCTTGGTTATCTTTTTGAAAAAATTTCTTTTCTTCTTAATATGTCTTCACTTGAAATTTGCATAAAATATTAGTGTGATTCGTATGAAAAGTATTACAAAACATACTTAGGAGGAAATAAAATGACGGCACCAAAGGGCAAATTGTGATTCCAAAAGAAGCGAGGGATGTCTTTAATATTAAACCAGGATATTAAAAATTGATTCACAAGATATTCCGACCAGATAACGCTTATATGAAATTCGATTTTCAAAATGGTCGGCCACAAAAATCTGCTATTCTTACATACCCGGAAAAGACAAAGGGGTTAATCGTTACCTTCAGGAAGCCATACACAATGGAACATAATGTACAAGAAGCAACAAAGGTCTATTCCGATGAAAGCACAGAATCTACATTGATCTATCCAACGTATGAGGATTCAAAGAAACGTTTTAAAAAAGCGCATAAAGAATTAAAAGCGATTACAGCTAATATTGAAAATATAAATGAACACACCCCAATCGAAACACGTGTTGAATTTGTAAAAGCATTTCAAGAATTAAATAATTCGTATGACGCGCTCGTAACGTATAATGAATACAACGATGACATCGAATATTCAACTACACTGAAAGATCAAGTCATGACTATAGAAGAATCTGTAGGTGTATATAACACGGTAAAAGGCTCATTAATGGATGATGAGGAATCGGCTGAACCAGAAGTTGATTTCTCTGATATTGAATTCCATGGTGAAAATGCTACTAAGATTTACGATATCGATGCAACCTATATTGATAAGTTACTCGAAACATACTCAGCTAATAATAAGAATATCCGTGATGATATTGAAAATGCACTCCAAAAACTAGAAAAGGCAGAAATCGTCAAGAATGTGTATCGCGCCATTCTAAATGCGATAGATAATAAAGAAGTAGATGAAGAAGAAGATATTTTTATCGTAAAAAGAGCATTCTTTACGGAAGAAAAAAATAATGCGATAGATGATTTTGCAGATACATGGTTTGTAGAAAAAGATGCACTGCATTTATCTGCCATTCAATATGTGATTGGAATGGATCCTATTCTAAATATTAGTGATATCCTTAACAGTAGGGATTCTGATCAGTATAAAGCTGCCAACCCTGATGCAAAAGCCTTGAAATACGGACCAGAAATGAAGCGTCAGTGGAGGATGGTATTGGATCAAGTGATTATACCATTGGATGATGAATTGAGATAACAGTGTTTATTGGTTCTCTTTAGCCTTTCGGTTCCAGTCGTTACCCGGATTTTGTCAATTTATATATCGGGTAGTAACAGGCAACATTTATAATAGGCGATACAATAAAACACTTCTCATTGATGATTTAGAAGCTTTTGGCATTTGGGAAGATGACTATGAAGCATTCTTTTATAAGCGAGCAGATACAGTTAGTGAGGAACTACAGAAAAAAGAAATGATGTGTAATTCTTGTATGATGAAAGAGATGTTTAAAATTAGTGATTATCCCTATTATAGAATGAATGTTCGTATCGGTTGTGATATCCTAAAATAGGATAACGTTCTTTTAGGGAAAGGTCGGCTAATCCCCCATATAGAAAGGGGGTGATGCCTATGAGTATGTATGAAAGTTTCATGGTACTATTTGGTTTCGGTACCTTCTTGATTGCATTACTCGCTTTGATCGTGTCACTGATCAACAGAAAATAGACCTCCCTATTTACCCTGAAACATAGTAGGTGAGGTCTATCACACTTGGTAGCCGATCCCTCTGGGGGAACCGCTTATCCATAACCCGTAGTGTCCGCTACGGGTTATATTATATTCATTTTCTTACTGTAATTATAACATAAGGATTAGAATTGTCACAATCTTCAAAGTTAATAAGTAGAAATAGGAGCATTCCTGTAATGAAGAAATTTGAGGATTGAAACAAAAAGAGCCCTCTTGGTATCATACGAGGTGTCCAAAGCTTCGAAGCAAAAATGGACCCTTAATTTAA